>JAABRC010000568.1 GCA_011391115.1 Candidatus Egaibacter danicus
ACCGTGGTGGTCAACTCAGACAACCTCAACGATTTTCTGGGTGTGCGCAAATACAGCTATGGCCGTGCTGAAGCGCAAAACCAGGTGGGGCAGGTGGTGGGACTTGCGTGGACCGAGGTCGGCGGCGATTTGCTCACCATCGAAGTAGCGATCATGCCCGGCAAGGGCGTGATCACCCGCACCGGATCGCTGGGCGATGTGATGAAAGAGTCGGTTGAGGCGGCGCGCACCGTGGTGCGCAGCCGTTCCCGTTCACTGGGCATCAAAGACGAGCAATTCGACAAGCGAGACATCCACATTCACGTGCCCGACGGCGCGACACCGAAAGACGGCCCCAGCGCGGGTGCAGCCATGACCACGGCCCTGGTCTCATCGCTCACGGGCATTCCCGTGCGTGCGGATGTAGCCATGACCGGGGAGATCACCCTGCGCGGTGAGGTCACGGCCATTGGCGGTCTCAAAGAAAAGCTGCTGGCCGCATTGCGTGGCGGCATCAAGACCGTGATCATTCCGGAAGAGAACGTGAAGGATCTGGCGGAGATTCCGGACAACGTGAAGGAAGGTCTGGAGATCGTTCCGGTGAAGTGGATCGACAAGGTCCTGGCGATCGCGCTGGAGCGTTTGCCCGTGCCTTTGACCGACGAAGAGGTGGCCGCCCAGGTGGCCGCAGCGTCGGCCCGGCCGGCGACAACGGCGCCGGATGCTGTCAAGCATTGAGCAAAAAGTTGCTAGGGGCTTGAAAACCAGCGTTTTTTTGCGCTAGAATTCCAGCTTCTGGCAGACGTTAAAAACATGCGGGATTAGCTCAGTTGGTAGAGCGATACCTTGCCAAGGTATAGGTCGAGAGTTCGAGTCTCTTATCCCGCTCCAATCTCTAAAAGGAAGCTTTGCTTCCTTTTTTTGTTGGTGGCTCAAATGTGTTGACGGCAAGCCTTTACAGGCCACGGCGGAACCGCGCCATGGTCTTCGCGCAGGCTCCCCCCAAAGTCCAGATGTCGAACCTGCGACAATGACGGCCAGCCTCGATGGTGAAATTGGTAGACACAGCGGACTTAAAATCCGCCGGCTTTAACAGGCCGTACCGGTTCGATTCCGGTTCGAGGCACCACCGCTAGGTTTTTTCCGGTTTCGCCGGTACAGTGAGTTTCCCATGACCCGATACAACGCACCCTTCGAAATCCATGTGCATGGAGACGTGCCGCTGCGCGAAGATGTGGTGTTCAGCCAGATCCAAGACGCGCTCAAGCCGCTGTGGCAATACGCCGGCGCACGCTCCCTGGCCGCCGCCGCCGAGAGCGCCTACGAAGACGAGCCTGGCATCCGTTTCGATGCGGCCGCGCACGTGCTGCAGATGTGCTGGACCGTTCCCGGCGACGAAGACTTTCGGCAGGTGATCGAGGAAGCTTGCATGGGCCTGAACGAAATCGCCTCGGCCGGAGCGCCGTTGGAGGTGTCTTTTTACGACACCGAATACGACGAGGAAGACGAGTCTTCTGAAGAGGAAGCCCGCGACGACTTCATGATGTGCTTTGTCGGTCCGACGCCAGCAGCGATCATGCAGGTACAGCGCGACTTGCTCGTTCAGGACGTGGTGCACATCATGGAGCGCCACTTTGACGCGGCCGAGCTTGGTGATGTGGTGGTGGCCATTGACAAACTGTTCACTGAGCGTTTTGACGCCCTGGTGAACTCGATGCAGCTGGGCCGTCCGCCCCGTGGACACGGTGGCCCTTCGGGGCACGGTGGACCGCGCAAGCCTCGCCATTTGCACTGATCATCAAGCGTGGTGTCCTGCTGGCCACAACCTGGCAGTGGTTCTCTGGTTCGCCGCAGCCCCCTGCTGTCATTTGCACGGGCTCAATGTAGTCGTCGAGCCGTGCCATGTCGTATGCTGGCCACGCCAAAACAGCGGGTTGAGGTTTTTGGTCTGTGAACCTTTGCAACCCGTCTGGCCAGCATCTTTGGGCCCTTGAGTTGTGGGCTGACTTGGAAGACAGGAGAGGGGCGTCAACCAGGGCAGCTGCCCATTGGCCTCACTGGCGGGTTGTTCTTGTGCGTTTGGCCTTGTTGATTCCGGTGAACATGCAGCGCGGCCATGCCGTCACACTGGCCGGACCAGCGCCCCGTCAGACAAGAAAAATGGCCCCGCAGGGCCATGTGACTGTCGCGTGCCCGGGCTAGAGCCTTCAGTATTCAAGCATGCGTGGCAGGCCTTTGGCCTGCTCGACCCACTTTGTCACTTCGG
>JAABRC010000569.1 GCA_011391115.1 Candidatus Egaibacter danicus
GCAGAAGGGCAGCATGGCCATCGGGTCACGCCGCACTTTGCCGATGGTCCCGGCGGCGGCGGCGGTCATTTCTGAGCCCATGGTGGCTCCGGCATAGACGCCGCTGGTCCAGTTGAAAGCCTGGAAGATGAGCGGCATGGTAGTGGCGCGGCGGCCGCCGAAGATGATGGCGGAAATCGGCACTCCTTCCGGCTTTTCCCAGTCGGGATCAATCGTGGGACACTGGGAAGCGGGCGCCGTGAAGCGGGAGTTCGGGTGCGAAGACTTCGCGCCTGTGGTTTTAGCGATCTCAGGCGTCCAAGCGTTGCCCTGCCAGTCGATGGCATGGGCCGGTGGTTTTTCGGTCATGCCCTCCCACCAGACACCGCCATCCGGCGTGAGCGCGACGTTGGTGAAAATGGTATTCTTGCGCAAGGAGATCATGGCATTCGGGTTGGTCTGATCACTGGTGCCCGGAGCCACGCCGAAGAAGCCAGCCTCGGGATTGATCGCATAGAGTCGGCCATCGGGTCCGGGTTTGAGCCAGGCGATGTCATCACCCACGGTCCACACCTTCCAGCCTTTGCTGGCAAAGTGATCGGGTGGGATGAGCATGGCAAAGTTGGTCTTGCCACAGGCCGAGGGAAAGGCGGCGGCGACGTAGGTTTTCTCACCCTGCGGATTCTCAACACCCAGAATGAGCATGTGCTCGGCCATCCAGCCTTCATCCCGTGCCATGGCCGAAGCGATGCGCAGGGCGAAGCATTTTTTGCCCAGCAGCGCATTGCCGCCGTAGCCGGAGCCGTAACTCCAAATCTCCCGTGTCTCAGGAAAATGAACGATGTACTTGTCCGTGTTGCAAGGCCAGGGCACATCCTGTTGTCCGGGTTCCAAGGGTGCCCCGACGGTGTGCATGCAGGGCACCACGCGTTTGTCAGTGGTATCAATGATTTCAAACACCGACTTGCCGATGCGCGCCATGATGCGCATGTTCACCACCACGTAGGGGGAGTCGGTAAGCTGCACACCGATCTGAGACATGGGTGAGCCAAGCGGCCCCATGCTGAAAGGCAGCACATACATCGTACGGCCCTTCATGCAGCCACTGAAAAGGCCGCGCAGTTTTTTCTTCATCTCGAAGGGGTCCATCCAATTGTTGGTGGGACCGGCTCCATCTTTGGAGTTGCTGCAAATGTAAGTGCGGTCCTCAACACGTGCGACATCGCTGGCATCCGAACGGGCCAGGAAGCAGCCAGGCCACTTTTCTTCGTTTAGCCGGGTAAAAGTGCCAGCTTCGACCATTTCATTGCAGAGGCGGTCGTATTCTTCCTGGGAGCCATCCACCCAGTGGACGCGTGCAGGTGTGCAGAGAGCGGTCATTTTATCCACCCAGCGCAAAAGGTGGACATTGGTGCTGAGAGGTTTTGAGGAATCGGGGGCAGAAATGGACATGGGGATTAACAGGTCGTTTGAGGGTTATTGAAAAGGTTGGTGCCTTCATTATGCGCAAAACCAGCCCGTCGTCGTTGTCTTTTGCCTCACCTTTCTTGGGGTGTGTGCGAACAAACCGGGAGAATTCGCTTCAAAAAGAGGGTTCTGGACAGATGCAGCCCGGTTGGTCAGTATCGGTAGGCTGACATGACGCCTGTTGATTGGTTTATCCTCGCCCTCTACGGCCTTTCCACTTTGGGAATGGGCTGGTGGGTGGGCCGACGGCAGGAGAATACCCAGGAGTACTTCACCGGCTCCGGGAAGATGAATCCACTGCTCATCGGCGTCTCCTTGTTTGCCACGCTCTTGAGCACCATCACCTACTTGGCGCTGCCTGGGGAGGTATTGGGGAAAGGACCGGTCTATTTGGCCAATTACCTGACTTATCCCCTGATCTTTTGGGTTGTGACGGGTGTGCTGCTGCCTGTTTACATGCGCAATCGCGTCACCAGCGCCTATGAGCTGCTGGAGGAACGCCTGGGCCTGCCCCTGCGACTGCTGGCCGTGGCCATGTTCCTGGCGCTGCGTCTCGTCTGGATGGGCCTGCTTGTCTTGCTCACGGCCAAGGCGATGACCACGGTCATGGAGATCGATGACCGGTGGGTGCCGGTGGTGGCGCTCGCCACGGGGATCTTTGCCGTCGCTTACACGTCCGTCGGTGGGCTGCGTGCGGTGGTGATTACGGACCTCATGCAGACCCTGCTGCTTTATGGTGGCGCCCTGCTGGTGATCGGTACGGTGACTTACCAAATGGGCGGGTTCGGATGGTTC
>JAABRC010000570.1 GCA_011391115.1 Candidatus Egaibacter danicus
CCGGTCATCGCCGCCAATGCCAATGCCGAGGTGCGCGAGGAAGTGGTCGGCGGGGTCAAGCAGGGCAAGGTCACCATCGCCATTGGCTATTCCGAACCCAATGCCGGGACCGACCTCGCCAGCCTCATCACCAAGGCGGAACGCGACGGCGACCACTGGATCATCAACGGCCAGAAAATGTGGACCAGCCTGGCGAATTTCGCCGATTACGTGTGGCTCGCGGCGCGCACTGATCCGGATGCAAGCAAGAAGCACAAGGGCCTCACGATGTTCCTGGTGCCCACCAACATTGAGGGATTTTCCTACACGCCGGTGCACACCCTCGGAGTGCGCACCAACGCCACTTATTACAGCGACATCCGGCTGCCGGACAAGTACCGCGTCGGCGAAGTCAATGCCGGCTGGAAGCTGATCACCGGCCAGCTCAACGTGGAGCGCTTGTCACTGTTCACGCACGGCCAGGTGGATTCCCTGTACCAGGGCGTCTGCGAATGGGCGGCGGAAACCGCTGCACCCGGCGGCGGTAAGATCATCGAACAACCCTGGGTCCAGCATAATTTGGCGAAGGTCAAAACCGGTCTGGAAGTGGTCAAGTTGATCGCCTGGAAGTTGGCCTGGGCGATGGACCAGGGTCCGCTGGACATGGCCAACGCCTCAATGGCCAAGGTGTACAGCAGCGAATTCTTTGTAGAGTTATACCGCATGTTGCTGGAAGTCATGGGGACGGCGGGCACTATTGCACCGCACTCACCCGGCGCCGTACTGCAAGGCAAAATCGAATTCCGCTGGCGCGCTGGCGCGGTGCTCACCTTCGGCGGCGGCGCCAACGAAATACAACGCGATATTATCGCCATGGCGGGGCTGTGGATGCCCCGCACACGCTAGGAGAACAAGGCCATGGATTTCACTATTTCTGAAGAAGTACGCAGCGCGCAACAACTGGCCCAGCAGATTCTGGGCGACTATACCTCGGTGGATAAACTCAAGGTCATAGAGAAACAGGCGGAGCGCTTCGACGCAGGGTTGTGGCAGGCCCTCGCCGATGCGGGATTGCTGGGGCTGGACATCGGTGAGGCCCATGGCGGCACCGAGCTCGGGTTTTACAGCCTGACCACCTTGTGTGAGGAGGTGGGCCGCACTGTGGCGCCGGTTCCCGTGATCCCGGTACTGGTGTCAGCGGCGGGCACCCTGCGACGCTTCGCCAAGGATGCCGCGAAAGACCACTGGCTGCCAGGTATCGCCAGCGGCTCCACCGTGATCACCGCTGCGCTCGACGAATACAACAATGACGATCCCGCCGCGCCGGGCTGTACCGCGAAAAAAGTGGAAGGCGGCTTCTCCATCAGCGGCACAAAGATCTGCGTCAGCCATGCGCGCTCCGCCGCGCGCATCCTGGTGTCCGCCAAGGCGGGCGAGAAATTGATCGTGGCTCTGGTAGACCCGCGCGCCGCCGGTGTCACTTTAAACCCACAACGCGTCACCACAGGTGATACCCAACACGAACTGGTGATGAACAAGGTGCAGGTACCGGCTGCAGATATCATCGCCACCGGCGCCGAGGCTGTGGCCGCCATGGATTGGGCATTGCAGGCGACGCGCACCGCGCTCGCCGCCATGGCAGTGGGCGTGTGCGACAAGATGATGCGCATCACCGCTTCGTACACGTCGGAGCGCCAGCAATTCGGCCGCGCGCTGGCCACGTTCCAGGCAGTAAGCCACAGTGTGGCGAACTCTTACATCGATGTGGAGTGCTTGCGTCTGGTGACACAGCAAGCGTCGTCGCTGATTGACCAGGGCCGCCCCGCGCACGAAGCCGTACTGATGGCAAAAATCTGGTGCAGCAACGTGGCACACCGCGTCAGCCAGGCCTCACAGCACTCTCACGGCGGCACCGGTGTGGATCGCGACTACGTGTTGTTCCGCTACTGCGAGTTGGCGCGGCAGATCGAGCTGACTTCCGGCAGCAGCGCCCGGCTAACGGGCGAACTGGGCCAGGCTATCTGCACCGAGTACCTGTCAAAGGCCGGTTAGGCGCATAAATCCGCCAGGTTGTTCACAGCAACGCCTGTCGTGTTGATTTGAGGCGGAGCAGTCGAGTTAGCGGATTTGGGCGTCGGGGAAGTAGGCGAAAAGGCCTTGCCGGCCGGAGCCGATGGCAAGCATGAACAGGGAATGACGGCGTCAGGCCAGAGCCGTTGGCAGAAAAAAACAGAGGATGTCTGTTCAGGCGTACCCATTC
>JAABRC010000571.1 GCA_011391115.1 Candidatus Egaibacter danicus
TCCCAAAAGCAAAGTGCCGCAGCAAAAAAACTCATTGAAAGCGGCAAGGCCTTGTTCGTGGCCAAGTCTGTGCTACTTGAACTTGAATGGGTATTGCGGGGTTATTACAAAACCTCTGCGCAAGACGTCTACATCGTTATGAAGCACTTGATGGCGCAAAGTCATATTGATATTGAAGACCGCGTGGCAGTGGAATTAGCCACTGCGGCCTTGCAAGATGGCTTTGATTTTGCAGATGCTTTGCACCATGCATCTGCCCGGCATTGCAGCAGCATGGTCACATTTGATGACAAAAGGTTTGCGCGCCGGGCCGCGCAAAAAGGCTGGAACCCGACGGTCAAGGTGCTTTAAAAAGTTTCCCAGCTATCGTCATCTCCACCTGATTTGCTGCTGGCAGCGGCTACCGGTGCAGGCTTGGGCGGCGCTTTGGCCGCAGGGAGCCTCGCTGCAGTCGTGGCGGATTTGGGTTTTGCTTTGGGTGCCGGGCTGGGTGCGGCACGCCGCTCGCCGCCGCCAAATGACGCCGCTGCGGGTGCTGTGGAACGCACGTTGGCGCGCATCACGTGAGCGCCCGCGTCGAGCTTGAAGATGGCCACCGTTTGCACCAGTTCCCCCGACTGAGACTTCAGACTGCTGGCGGCCGCTGCCATTTGCTCAACCAACGCGGCATTTTGCTGCGTGGCCTGGTCCATTTGCACCACTGCTTCGCCGATCTGCGCCACACCGGCAGCTTGCTCGCTGCTGGCCGCACTGATTTCACCCATGATGTCCGTCACCCGCTTGATGCTGGTGACCACCTCCGCCATGGTTTCGCCGGCTTTGTCCACCAGCATCGTGCCTTGCTCCACCCGCTCCACACTGGCGCTGATCAGGCTCTTGATTTCCTTGGCTGCAGAGGCCGAGCGCCCGGCCAGGGAGCGCACCTCCGTGGCGACCACGGCAAATCCGCGACCTTGCTCGCCTGCGCGCGCTGCCTCGACGGCTGCGTTCAGCGCCAAAATGTTGGTCTGGAAGGCTATGCCGTCAATCACACTGATGATGTCGCTGATCTTGCGGCTCGATTCGTTGATGCCCTTCATGGTCTCGACCACCTGTCCCACCACCTCACCCCCCTGACCGGCCACAACGGATGCACTCATGGCGAGCTGGTTGGCCTGGCGGGCACTGTCGGCGTTTTGCTTCACGGTGGAGCTGAGTTCTTCCATGCTGGCTGCAGTTTCTTCCAGGGAGCTGGCTTGTTGCTCCGTGCGGGCAGAGAGGTCGTTGTTGCCCTGGGCAATTTCGGCGCTGGCGTTGGCCACCCCTTCGGAGCCGGAGCGCACCTGGGTCACCACCTGCGACAAGCTGTCACGCATGCCCGACAAAGCGGCCATCAAACTGGTGGTGTCGCCCGGCTGCAGCGGTATCTGCACACTGAGGTCGCCCTTGGCGACCGCATTGACCGAATGCACAGCCACTGCAGGCTCGCCCCCGAGCTGGCGCAATACGCTGCGTGTGAGCGCAAAACCGAACAAGCCTGTGAGAACAAACAAGCCCAAGCCGCCCAGTACCAGGGTGTTGGTGGTCAGCGAGGAGGTCGCCGTCAGTCCGTCAGAGCGGATGTCCAGAAGGTCCTCTTCCACCTTGTAAAACTCTGCTACCCCCGCACGAAAAGTGTCCATCGCCACTTTGTCTTTACCAAGGGAAAACTCTTTGAGCATGTCTTCCAACAGTACCTTGCCCGCCGTTGCGTCCTTGCGCAGGGCCACAAGCGCGTTGGCCACTTCCATAAATTGCAGGTGGTTGGCCATCAGCTTGTCCAGGCGGGCCTGTTGGGCGGGGTTGTCTGAAGTTAATTTCTTCGCTTCATTAAAGGCCGCCTTGAAGGCCTGCTGGCCTTTTGTGAACGGCTCAAGAAACTTTTCGTCGCCACCGGCCACAAAGCCACGCAGCCCTGTCTCAATATTCACCATATTGAGCAGCATTGTTTCGGACTGCTTCATCACCTTGTAGGTGTGGGTGTTCCAGCCCACCATGTTGATCAATTTATGCGTGTTGAACAGCGCAAAGCTGATCAGGGCACCCGCGATCACGAGGATTGCGGCAAACGTGAGTGACAGTTTCTTTTTAAGTGTCCATGCATCTGACATTGTGGTTCCCTGAGTTGTTGGTCAATTTTTTGATCGCCGCCCAAATGTAACCAAGAATCAGGCAAAAAGCACTTAGTTAAATATCCGATGCCCCCTTTTGCG
>JAABRC010000057.1 GCA_011391115.1 Candidatus Egaibacter danicus
GCCGCGTTCAACGCCCGCGTCATCCCGAGCGTGGCCTACACCGATCCCGAAGTGGCCTGGGTGGGCCTCACCGAGGACCAGGCCAAGGCGCAGGGCATCAAGGTCAAAAAGGGTCTGTTCCCCTGGAACGCCTCGGGTCGCGCCATTGCCAATGGCCGTGACGAAGGTGTCACCAAGCTGCTTTTTGACGACAGCCCTGAGGCCCACGGCCACGGCAAGATCCTGGGTGGCGGCATGGTCGGCACCCACGCCGGCGACATGATTGGCGAAGTGGCGCTGGCGATCGAAATGGGCGCCGACGCCATCGACATCGGAAAAACCATTCACCCACATCCCACGCTTGGCGAATCCATTGGCATGGCGGCCGAGGTAGCGCACGGTAGTTGCACGGACTTGCCGCCAGCCAAGAAGCAATGACCCGAAATCTTCATTGATTCATTGGCTGGTCGTGCAGCCGCCGCAAAGGCTGCACGGGTCTTTTTTTGAGCATTAGCAGTTGGCATCAAGCCCACTAAACCACGCCCGGGATGGCATACCAGGCGTGGACCTGGGAAGCCACAGCGGCTTCTATCCGGGGGCGCTTGATCTTCATCGCCGGCGTCACGCAGCCGGTCTCGATTGACCAGGGTTCGGACGTGATCACGATCATGCGCATGTTCTCGCACTCGGGGCGTTGCCGGGTCACGTCATTTAGAAAACGGCTGGTTCACCTACATCGGGCGCGGGTGTTCCACCAGTTCCACCATGGCGTAAGCGGAGGGCTGGCCGACGCCCGGTACGATAGAGAGTTCGAGCATCGGGTGCGCATTGAGCAGGTTCTTGATCGGTGCGGGGTCCAAGTACTTGCCCTTGGTGGTCTTGAACTTTTCTTTGCCGCGGACGGTGATCCTCAGCGGGCCATCGTGGCGGCGCGCAGCCAGATCGCCTGCGCGGAGAAACCGTTGTCCTTGGAACTCTCCGCCGTCAGTTCAGACAGCTTGTAATAGCCCCCCCAATCTGCCTGGGCGACTTGCCCAGGAATTCAGCCTCGGGGCTGATCGGACATTGATGTGATCCATTCAGTACTTGTCAAAAGCTGTTTGCACCGCGTGAGCATCCATTCCTTGAGAAAGTGCCAGTGACAACAGGACGCGTGCTTTTGCGAGGGACAGTGTGTCGCCTGCCACGGTGCCATGCGTCGCATCGTCAAATTCCATGTTGCGCATCACGATGCCGGTGGCCGCTCGCGGGGCCCTCACTACCACGACGCCCTGTCGGGTAGCGTTTTGTACCGCTTCTGACATTGCGTCACTCAAAGATGCCGTGCCAGCACCCGCTACCACCAAGCCTTTTGCCCCGGCTTGCACCAGTGCTACAACAGCCACACCAGAATCATCCTGGTGACCCACGACGATGTCGACACGGGGCAGGCTGGTCAGATGGGTGGTGTCGAATTCAGTTTCAAAGGTGTGCGTGCGTGCCGGCTTCTTGTATAGCCGCACTTTGCTGTCAAACACCCAACCCAGAATGCCAAAGACAGGTGCTTTGAAACTGTCCAACGTCATAGTGTCCATCTTGTGTACGTCGCGTGCGGCAGTGATCTGGTCATTCATCACAACCAGTACGCCCAGGTTCACAGTGAGCGGACTGGCCGCTGCCACGACCGCACGGTACAAGTTCATGGGCCCGTCTGCGCTCAAACTGGTAAAGGGGCGCATCGCGCCGGTAACTACCACTGCTTTCCGGCTCTTGACGACCAAGTTAAGGAAGTAGGCTGTCTCTTCCAGTGTGTTGGTTCCAACAGTCACAACCACCCCGGTGCAATCGGTCTCGTTTAGCCAGTAGTTGACGCGTCTCGCCAAGTGCAACAGCGTCGCGCCACCCAGATTCTGACTGGCCACTTGGGCCACCTGTTCGCTTTCCAGCGAAGCAATCTCTTTCAGAGCCGGTATGGCTGACAGCAGTTCGTCTACGCCGGTGACGGCCGCCTGGTAGCCAGCGTACTGCGTGCTACTGGCGCCCGAGCCGGCAATGGTTCCGCCAGTGCCCAGCACCGCGACTTTGGGTAGTGTGTTTGCGTTCATATGCTAATCATGCATCGAAATCCTTGGATACCCATTCTTTGCCCGGTACTGCTGCCAGCAAGCTGCGCGTGTAGGGGTGCTGGGGGTTCGCAAAGATCTCAGCTGTCGAGCCGGCTTCAACCAGTTGCCCTTTGCTCATGACTGCGATTTCCTCGCACACCGTGGCTGCTACACGCAGATCGTGCGTGATGAACAGCAGGGACAGTCCCATTTCTTTGCGCAATTCGTCCAGCAGCTCCAGCACCTGTTTCTGGACCGAAACGTCGAGTGCGGACACGGGCTCGTCAGCTACGATCAGTTTGGGTTTGACAGCAAGTGCGCGCGCAATGCCAATACGCTGCCGCTGACCACCGCTGAACTCGTGCGGGTAGCGGTCAATTGCCTCGGGCTTCAGACCTACCCTGCGCAGCAATTCGCGTGCTTCGATGTAAGCCTGCTCGCGTGGGACACCTTGAACGCGAGCACCTAGAGTAACGATCTCGCCCACTTTGTGCCTGGGATTGAGTGAGGCAAACGGATCTTGAAAGACCATTTGTACCTGGCTACGCAACGGCAACAGTTCCCGACGGGTACGGCCTGTGAGGTAGGCGCCATCTAGCAGGATGTCGCCGCCATCGGCTTGCTCCAGCCCAATGATGCACCGCGCCAGCGTGCTTTTGCCAGAGCCTGATTCGCCCACCAGCGCCAGCGAACTTTGGCGGTGCACGGTCAGGCTGACACCCTGAACAGCGGCTACTGTGCGATTGTTCCGAGAAAAAAATCCGCCTGAACTGCGATAGGTCTTTTGTAGAGACTTCACCTCCAGAAGCGGAGTCGTGTCAGCGTGGGTGGATGCGTCCAAACTGCGGCTGCGGGGGGTCAACCGTGGTACGGCAGCAATCAGCGCTTTGCTGTAGTCAGCCTGCGGATCACCCAGCACCTGTTGGGTGCTGCCTGACTCGACAATTTCTCCATGGCGCATGACCACCACCCGGTCAGCAATCTCTGCTACCACGCCAAAGTCGTGGGTGATGAACAGCACCGCAGTGCCGTGGCTGCGTTGCAGTTCCTTCATCAGGTGAAGGATTTGCGCCTGCGTGGTCACATCCAGCGCAGTGGTGGGTTCGTCGGCAATGATCAACGCCGGCTCAAGCGCCAGTGCCATCGCAATGACCACCCGCTGGCGTTGCCCGCCAGACAACTGATGGGGATAGCTGTCAATGAGCCTGTCAGGGTCGGGCAGGTGCACATCATTCAGCAGTTCCAGCACGCGTTTTCTGCGTTCGGCGGGGTTCAAGTTGGTGTGAATTTCCAGCACTTCGTCGATCTGCCTGCCGACCTTCATCAATGGACTCAGGGCAGTCATGGGCTCTTGAAAGACCATGGCAATGCGGCCACCTCGGACCGCCCGCATGTCTTCTTCGCTCAAATGCACGAGATCGCGCCCTTCGAACATTATTTTGCCGTCAGTGACACGCAGGTGTGGTTTGGGCAGCAGGCCCATGATGGCTTTGCCCATGACGGACTTGCCTGAGCCGGACTCACCGACGATGCACAGTATTTCGCGGGGGCGCACTTCAATTGAAATTCCGTTCACCGCATTGGGTCGGTCTGACCATGAGGGCAGCGCTACGGTCAGTTGCTCGATCCGCAAAACGGCATCGATGGTTTGGTCGATCGGTTGGTTGTTCATAGTGGTTTACAGATCGGCCAAGCGTGGGTTGAGTGCGTCGTTCAAGCCCTCTCCCACCAGGTTGATGGAAAGAACAGTGAGCAGAATGGCGATGCCAGGTATGGTGACAAGCCACCATGCATCGCGCAGGAACGAGCGCCCGGCGCCTACCATAAAGCCCCAGCTCATTTGATTGGGTGCACCCAGGCCCAGGAATGACAGGGCGCTTTCCACCAGGATGGCGGTGGCCACCAGCAGCGAGTCGGTCACGATCAGCGGGCTGAGTGTGTTGGGCAACACTTGCGTCACCAAAATGGCCAGGTCGCGCTGCCCGGCCACAACGGCAGCCTGCACGAACTCGCGGGCCTTGACCGATAGCACCTCACCTCGGACTACCCGGGCAATGGGAGGCCAACTGACCACCCCAATGGCAATCACCAGGTTGGTGGCAGACGGTGAAAGCACTGCAATCAATACGATGGCAAAGAGGAACGACGGAATGGTTTGAAAAAACTCGGTCAATCGCATCAGGACGTCGTCCACCCAACCACCAAAGTAGCCAGCAATTGCGCCCACCGCGGTTCCGAACACCACTGCCGCCAAAGTCGCCAGCACGGCGATCAACAGAGTGGTGCGAGACCCGTGAATCAAGCCCGCCAGCACATCACGGCCCAGACTGTCAGTGCCGAAGATGTGTTGCCCAGCAGGCTGCCCGAATGGTGTGCCAACGATGGCGAAAGGGTCTTTGGGTGCCAAAATGCCGGAGAAAACTGCCATGATCAACACAACGGCTAGCCAGATCAGCCCGAAGAGGACGCGTGGGTTCCGTAGGAACCGGTGAGAAAAGCTTTTCATATTAAGTCCTCAAGACATCTTGATGCGGGGATCGAGCCACACGTAAACAAGGTCAACCAGCAGGTTGATCAGCACAACCAAGCAAGCCGACATGAAAAAGATGCCCAGCAGCAGGTTGTAGTCGCGCGCGAACAGTGATTGATAGGCCAACTGCCCCAGTCCAGGCCAGGCGAACACGGCCTCGACCACTACAGAGCCACCCAGTAGGGCACCAAACTGCACGCCCGCCATCGTGACCACCGGCAGCAGCGCATTGCGGAACACATGTCGGGTGGTGATTTGGCGGTGCGTCAGGCCTTTGGCTCTGGCGGTGGTAACGTAATCCAGCCCACGTTGCTCCAGCATTGAGGCGCGCATCAGGCGGGCGTAGAGCGCGATGTAGAACAGCGAAAGCGTCAGTGTGGGCAGCACCAGATGGTGGGCAATGTCCTTCACCCGCGCCCAGCCTTCGTTGAAGGCGACCACATCTTCCATGCCGGAAGTGGGAAACCACTCCAGCTTGATGCTAAAAAACAGCACCAACATCAGACCCACCCAGAAAAGGGGCATGGCGTAGAACACCACCGCTGCGACAGAAATAATGTGGTCTTTCCAGGTTCGCACCCATAAGGCAGCCAGCACGCCCATGCCCACGCCGACCGCCAGGGAAACGACTAATGTGGTTCCCATCAGTAGCAAAGTTGGGCCGAGCCGATCAAGCACTAGGTTCAAAACGGGGGCGCTTTGGCGAAAAGAGTAACCCAGGTCCAAGGTCACCAGGTTGCCCAGGTAGGCAAACAATTGCACATGGACGGGTTTGTCCTGCCCAAATCGCGCCCTCAATGCGTCGATGTACTCTTTGGGTGCGCCGCCTGCTTCGCCAGCCAGCACAGTGGCTAGGTCACCAGGGGCGAGTTGCAGAAGCAGAAAATTGACAATGACCACCAGCAACACCACAGGTATGGTTTGCAGCAATCTACGAAGGATGTATCGGCCCATGGGCGTGCCCCTGCTTGCATGCGCTGGCTTAACGCCGGCAGTGCATTTGACGAAGAAGAAGGAGGGGGCGGCCCCCCCCTTGACGAGTGCTTACTGCTTGTGGGCAGTTGCAAAGTTACCGTAGATGCCAAGCGGCGTGTCGATGACGTTCTTGAACTGTTTGTTGATCACCGATGGATAACGCAGTTCGAGCACATAGACCACGGGGCTGGCATCAGTTACGCGTTTGACGAACTCTGCGTAATGCTTGCCACGCTCCGCTTCGTTGGTGGCCACGCTCGCTTTGTCCATCAGTGCATCGGTTTCAGGGCTGCTCCAGCGTGAGCCGTTGACGAACACGGTGCCGGGCTTGATGCGGTCAGAGTGAAGTCCTCGGTGCACGCCCAGCACGGGGTCGGCCAGGTTGAACAGGAAGTTGGACGTGATGGTGAAATCGTAGTCCGTGTAGGTGCGCTTCAGCCACTTTGGCAGGTCTTCGTAACGCAGGGTAACCTTTATGCCCACCTGTTGCAGTTGTTGTTGCACGGACTCGCCGAAACGCTGCCATTCCTCGCCGTAAGGCGTGATGTCGTGTGTGATTTCAAAGCGCATGCCGTCGGCCTTGCGGGGCAGGCCCGCCTCGTCGAGCAGCTTATTGGCGCGGGCCAAGCGGTCGGCCACCGTGAAGTCGGTACCCGCTGCAAACAGGCCGGCCGGCTGGAAGTTGCTACTGATCGGGCCCATTGCGGGCTTGCCGAAACCGAACCACACGTTGTCAATGGCGAATTTGCGGTCTACGGCATAGTTAATGGCTTGGCGCACCTTGGGGTTGTCAAACGGGGCTTGCTTGGTGTTGATGACCATCTCTACCATGGGTGAAATCATCTCGGTGCCCGTGGTGGTCACTTCCAGACTGGGCAGCGCGCTCAGGCGTTTCACGTCGTTGTAAGGTACGGCTCCCAAACCAGCCACGTGAGCCTCACCCTTTTCGAGTGCGGCGGTACGGGTGGATGCGTCGGCTATGAAGCGCACCACCACGCGGTCAAGGTAGGGCATGCCTTTGCGCCAGTAGTCTGGATTCTTGTCGAGGCGCACCAGTTCGCCCCGGCGCCATTCCACAAACTTGAACGGTCCCGAACCGACAGGCTGATTGGCGTTGGGGTGTGTCTTGATGTCACCCTGGCCATACACATGCTTGGGCAGCATCGGGCTTTCGGAGCTGGCAAGTGCCTTCAAGATGTAAGGAGCCGGACTGGCCAACTTGAATACGGCAGTGGTGGCATCGGGCGTGTCCACAGCTGTCACCTCGCGGAACGTGGCAATGCCACGCGGATGGTTCTTCTTCAGCACTTCCATCACGGTGAACTGCACGTCCGCTGATGTGAATGGTTTGCCATCATGGAACTTCACGTCGCTTCGCAACTTAAAGGTGACGGTCTTGCCATCAGCAGAAACGGTCCAGCTTTCAGCCAGGCTGGCCTTGGGCTTGAGATCGAAACCGTACTCCAAAAGGCCATCGAATACCTTGGCGGTGACCTGGCTGATAGGCCCTGCTGTGCTGATATAGGGGGCCAGATTGGGCGGCTCTGGTTGTGTGATTTGCACCAAAGTACCGCCGGCCTTCTGGGCCCAGGCCATTGATGTAGGCCCGACGAGGGCAAGGGCGGCGACGGCCGCGACGATCGCAGAACGGGACATGGCAGAATTCTCCTAATTGATGTTGAAGCCGTCATGAGGAAACGGTCTGATGAATGTAAAAAAGAATCCCATGTGTGGATCAATCTAAGATCTGATTAAATGTCGCTAACTGTCGCATTGAAAGCAACAACCCATGACCGATTCAGAAGAAGGTTCCGTGTCCGATTTCGTGGCCAATTTGCGCTTTGCGGCCAGCCACCAGGTTTCAATCAGCGAGGTGTGCAGACGGCTTGGGATTAACCGTCCGCAGTTCATGAAGTACCTGTCGGGCGCGAGCCACCCGTCTCGACACAACTTGCGGCGCATTTGCGACCATTTTGGTGTCGATGAATTTGAACTGCTCATGCCTCATGAGCAGTTTCGGGGCCTTCTGCGCCTGAGGCCCAGCAAGGAAAGTGAAATGCCCAACCTGCCCTGGCCCATGCGTGACTTGCTTCAGTTGGCACAGCGCCAGCGGGCCGAACTCAGTCGCCTGGTCGGTTGGTACTACGTGCATTACCACTCTGCATCGCGCCCAGGTCTGGTTTTGCGGTCCCTGATGACCATTCACCATTGGCGCGACTACACCTGCTACCGGCGCGTGGAGCGTCTCAGCGTGCGAGGCGAGCAGCAGCGCCCTGATGTTTATAAGTACTCGGGTGTCATCATCATGTTAGGAAACCGTTTACATCTTCTAGACCAAGAAACCGTGACAGCCAGTGAGTTGAGCCACACCATTTTGTATCCAAGTTATCGAAATCGCGTTCAGCTTCTTACGGGAATGACGATGGGGGTCTCGGGTACCGATACTCACCATACTTTTTCTTCGCCAGTGTTGATTGAGTCATTGGGGCGAGACATAAGCCCACGCAGGGCCTTGCGGCGCTGCGGATTGTTTGAGCTTGACAGTCCGGAGTTATCAACGCCCACCCGCCGGTATCTTGCCCAGGTGCATGAGCCATCGCGACCGTGGCAGCTACAAGCCCATCCGATTTAGCGATGTTTTGGTGTAATTGCCTGCCAATGCGGACTGCACGGCATCTTGGCTGAGAAGACTGTTCACTGGAGCGCGTCCGGCCGTACCAAAGCTGACGCCCGAGACGAAGTTGAAGCGCAAGGTCACGGTAAGTCGACTCATCCGCATGCGACATAGGGAGAGCATTGGCATAACGGTGGATGGGGTGCATCAGTCGTGTACGGACGTGTCGCCAAAGAAAAAGCGACGCACAAAAGCTGACTGAAAGCGTCACAAATTCAGCAGTTGGCCGCACATTTTCGCGATAGGCGACATCGTTGGCCAGCCCATGCTGGCGCACAAAGCGGTGCACGAGGCGCATGTGGCAGCCGAAGTGATTGCCGGTGAACTCCAAGGCAACAAGGAGCTGGCGGCGGCCGCGTTCAACGCCCGCGTCATCCCGAGCGTGGCCTACACCGATCCCGAAGTGGCCTGGGTGGGCCTCACCGAGGA
>JAABRC010000572.1 GCA_011391115.1 Candidatus Egaibacter danicus
GCACTATTTAAGCGAATATCAATCAACTCAGTAGCTGTCTATTTGTCCAAATAAATTGCGCTAACCCGTTGATTTGTATAGATTGTACTACTCCAATCAACACGGGCGAATTATAAAACCCTGCGACTCATAATCCTTTGGTCCACGGTTCAAGTCCGTGACGCCCTACCATTTCATTTTGTTGGTCTATGCTTCTTGTCCGCTGGGTCAGCTCAGCAATTGGATGATTGCAGCATTGCCCACTTCCTGCGCGACTGCGCGGGGTGTCTTTCCATCTGTTGCCGCTTCCAGATTGACGCCACGACCGGCGACAAAGAGTGCGACGGCCAGTTGGTCACCGCGCCGAATGGCGGCAATAAACTGGTTCTGGTCAAAGTACGACAAGCCCATGGCCGTGAGTTGCGTGCGCGCATCCAGCGCAGGCCAACGCGTCAGTACAGTGGGTGGTGAGGTGGGAGCGGGTTGCGGACGCGCTTGGACCACGGTTGGCTGCAGGTCCCTGTACACACGGGGTGGCACTTCCGCCGGGGCACCCTTTCTGCGGGGCATGCGGTCAGCGTCGAGCAACAACTCAATGTGGGCAAAGACTTCAAACCGGGAAAACGGTTTCTTCATGAAATCATCGGCCCCAATCTTGTTGGCGTAAAACTGCTCGGTGGCGTGCTCATTGCCGCTGATCATGACGACGGGAATGTGTAGGGTTGACGGGTCCTTGCGAATGGCCCGCAGCGCACCAAATCCGTTCATCCCAGGCAACACGATGTCCAGAAAAATGAGGTCAGGTTTGGCTTCAGCGATCATCGCCAACCCCTGTTCGGCGTCTCCGGCATCCTTTGTGACATAGCCAGCTGATCGCAGTATCTTGCGCAGGGCCGCCACAACAGTGGGCGAATCGTCAATGATCAACGCGGTGGCACCATGCCGCGCATTTTTGCGCTTGCGATTGCGCCGGTCTGCGATGCCCTGCGTCAACAGGGGTGGCGCCCCATGGGGTGCCGTTGTGCCGGGTACTGTCTCTTCCTTCTTCGCAAGAGCCCTCAATCTATCAAAAAAACTCATGGCTCTGCCTTATGGAAGGGGGATTGTCACTGCAATTTCCCCAGATACGTTTCCGAAAACAGGGACTTGCGAAATCCCATTTCGTCCGGCTCGTGCTCGTCCAGTGCCAGTCGCTCTAGCTCATAGGCGGGCATGGGCATGGAAAACAGGAAGCCCTGGAGTTCATGGCACCCCATGCCCACCAGGATATCGCGCTGTCCCGTGGTCTCTACTCCCTCGGCCACCACGTGCAGATTCAGGGCCATGGCCAGGTTGACAATGGATTGGGCTATGGAGCGTGCGTCTTCGCTTTCTTCCAGATCGGATACAAATGCGCGGTCAATTTTGAGTTCGGCGGCGGGCAGTTTGCGCAGCGCAGCCAGACTGGAATAGCCGGTACCAAAGTCATCAATGGAGACGTGGAAGCCCGCGTTGCGCATTTTCTCGAACGTGGCCTGTGTGACCTTGGTGTCTTCCATGGCAACTGATTCGGTGATCTCGCAGGTAAACCGGTCCGGCTGAATGTCGTGGCGTTGCAGGGCCGCCTCAATCCGGTCGACCAGGTCGTCCTCGCGCATCTGGTAGCCCGAGATGTTGACCGCCACCCGCATGCGCAAGCCCTGGGACCGCCAGCGCGCAGCTTTGCGACAGGCCTCTTCAATGACCCAGCCACCGATGGCCCCGACCAATCCATACTGCTCGGCCAGCGGAATGAAAATCATGGGACTGATCAGACCGCGTTCGGAATGGTGCCACCGCAACAAGGCCTCGGCTCCCGTTACTTGCAGGCTGAGGGCGTCGACCTTGGGCTGAAAATACAGCTCGAATTCGCCCTTGTCCAATGCGCTGCGCAGGTCGTTGAACAACAGGGCCTGCTCCCGCACTTCTACTCCCATTTTGGGGTCGTAAAGGCAGAAATCCGCTCCACCGTTTTGTTTGACACTGCGCATGGCCAGCGCGGCATTGCCCAGGAGTTTGCTGACCGATCCGTGTTCCGGATACACCGCGATGCCGATGGAACACGTCAGTTGGGCGCGAATGGCGTCAATACTGAAGGGCACCGCCAAAGCGTCTGAAATCCGCTGTGCAGCCTTGCGACCGATTTGGTATCCCCCATCGACGACGACGGCGTATTCGCCGACGGAGACATGACAGGCCTCGGTCT
>JAABRC010000573.1 GCA_011391115.1 Candidatus Egaibacter danicus
CTGCTGTTCGAAATCGAACGGCTTGTCCAGCAGCGCCCGTCCATAGACCAACTGTTCCTGCAGTCGCCGCTGGTAGAGGTTGAACATTGCAAACGGTGTCGTCAGGTCGCGGCTCTTGATCGCGTCGTCCAGTTTGTCGCGTGCCGGGGTAAATTGGTCTATGTCTGATTGCAGAAAGAACAGCCGCTCGGGGTCCATTGACTTGACGTAACGGTCGAATGTCTTTTGCGACATGGCATCGTCCAGCGCCATCGGTGTGTAGTGAAAGCGCGTCAATAGGTCGGCGGTCATCGCCGCGGCCTGTATCTGCTGCGGCGCGGGCTCCAGAGCGACCGGTGCCACGGTGCTTGGGGCGGCATGCGAGGCCATTGCGCCCATGGCAAGCACAATTGTTAACAGCAGGTTCTTCATGGGTAGAGTCCAGTGGTTGATCGGAAAAGACATCAGCAGGATGGCTTTTCGAGTCCGTTGTTCCGGTTCAGTTCCCTATTCTGACAACTTCTCACAACAAAAGAACCTGGCCGCTGAAAAAGGAAAAGGCCCCGAGGGGCCCTTCCTGAAAAAGCGACTGTGTCGCCAAACCCATTACTTCTTCGCGGCGGGCTTGGCAGCCTTCTTTGCCGGTGCAGCAACCTTGGCAACTGCCTTGGGGGCCGCCTTGGCCTTTGTCACGACAGGAGCGGCAGCAGGTGCTGCGACTACCTTCAGCGCGGCACGTTGGTCACGCAAAGCGTTGATCTCTGCGCCAAGCTTGTTTTTGCGTTCAGTCAACTTAGCAATGCTGGCGCTGATTTTCGCAATGGCCTTGGCGGCCTTGGACACAGGCGCCTTCTTGGGAGCAACCTTTGCAACTGGCTTCACAGCCTTCGCGTTTGTCTTCGTCTTTTGGGTCACAGCAGCTTTTGGAGCCGCCTTCTTTGCAGTTGCCATTTTTGTATTTCCTTTTTATATAGCCAGCACAGGTGTTGTGCCGACCCCCATATTGTCGCAACATTTTTACATCGCACCATCGGGCACCGCAGGCCGGTGCTCTTGGTTCTGCATAAACCTTTTTCAAGTATCCGAACAGATAGCAAAACAGTCTGAAAACGGAGGGCATTTTGACCAATTTGCGATACATTCAACAACGCGAATTGATCCATGAAAACATACAACCGCTCTTCACTTATTGCGTTCATATTCCTGTCAGTGCAATGCCTTGAGGCGTGGGCCGAAGTGGGCAATCCGCGCGTGAATCAAGTGGGGTATTTGCCAGGGGGTGTCAAGCTTGCAAGCCTCAAGACGGCCCAGACCAATCCGCAGCTTTGGGAGCTCTATCAAGGCGGCAAATTGATTACGCGTGGCAAGACATCCCGAGCCGCAGTAGATGTTGCCAGCGGCGACCAGTTGCAGCAGGTTGACTTCAGCGCGGTGACTGCAACCGGTGCCGGGTTCGCCTTGAAAGTTGGCGCCGATACCAGCCACCCCTTCGCGATATCTCGGTCTGTATTCCGCGCCCCGCTGTACGACGCCCTCAAATATTTCTATCACAACCGCAGTGGTATCGAAATCGCCACACAGTTCACCGGAGGCGGCCTCACCTCCTTCGCGTCCCACAGCCGGTGGGCGCGCGCAGCGGGGCATGTCAATCGGGGCGAGAACAAGGGGGACGGCAACGTGCCGTGCTGGACGGGTACCTGTGCCTACGCGCTGGATGTGCGTAAGGGCTGGTATGACGCAGGTGACCACGGCAAGTATGTGGTGAATGGCGGTATCTCTGTCTGGACGCTTTTGAACATGGTGGAGAGGGGGCTTTACTGGGGCTCCACCTCGCGCTCGGCTGATGGCACGCTCAATATTCCAGAGAGCGCAAACGGCATCCCGGATGTGCTGGACGAGGTGCGATGGGAGTTGGAGTTCCTACTGGCGATGCAGGTCCCTGTCGGACAGGCCAAGGCAGGCATGGTGCACCACAAAATGCATGACATCGAGTGGACTGGCTTGCCGCTGGCGCCTGATCAAGACTCACGGCAACGGGCGCTGGTCCCACCGTCCACCGCCGCTACGCTGAATCTGGCTGCAACCGCCGCGCAGGCCGCGCGCATCTGGAAACACCACGACCCTGCCTTCTCTGCGAAGTGCCAGCAAGCGGCACAGTCAGCCTGGGATGCAGCGCTTCTCCACCCGAATGATCTCTACCGG
>JAABRC010000574.1 GCA_011391115.1 Candidatus Egaibacter danicus
TGGGGGTGAGGTGTTTGGCCGCACCAGCACGGGTGAACTGGATCCGTCGGTCGTGGGCGTCAATTCTCCTGGCGCGTTGACCGGGGCCACCATGCTGTCGCGCCTGATCGAAGAGGGCTACATGCCGCGCGGCGCGCGTTACGCCGAAATGGAAGCTGGCTTTGCCCGGGGCGAAATCGCCATGATGATCACCGGCCCCTGGGCTTGGGACAACGCCCGCAAGGCCAAGATCAACTTCAGCGTGGCACCGGTACCAGCCGTCATTCCCGGCAAGCCTTCCAAATCGTTTGTGGGTGTGCTGGGTTGCATGATCGCAGCACCCAGCAAAGTGAAGGACATCGCGCGTGAATTCATCGAAAACCACCTGTTGCGGGTCGACAGCCTCAAGACGATCTCTGCCGATGTGCCCTTGGGTACGCCGGCCAACAGGGCGTACTTTGCCGAGCTGTCAGGCGACGCCAATATCCGGGCCACGATGGAGAACGCCCGAACCGGCGAGCCCCTGCCCAACATTCCCGAACTGGGTCGCTTCTTCCCGGCCATGGACGCCGCGCTAGAAGCCATCAGCCAGGGACGCCAGTCACCCAAGGAGGCGCTCGACGGCGCCGCCGCACGCATGCTGGTGAAGTGACATGCAAGCGACACGCACTTCTTCTTCACCCTCCATGGTTTCCAACGTCGTCGCCGTACTCGTCGCCTTCGGTCTGTTGTGGCTGAGCTTTGGCATTTACAACAGCGGTCAGGCGGTGTGGGCGGCGCTGGTCCTGAGTCTGGGCTCCGTGAGCCTGTATGTCTACCTGTCGGCCAAAACACTGGCCTGGCGCTACCTGTTCCCCGGCGTCATGGCGATGCTGGTGTTTGTGGCCTTTCCGCTGGTCTACACGATCCAGATAGGTTTCACCAATTACTCGGCCAACAACCTGCTCAGCGAGGAGCGGGCACGGGGCTACCTGCTGGACCAGGCGGACGTCAATGAAAACCGGGCCTTTGGCTTCAGCGTGCACCCCGACGGTGATGCCGTGCGCGTGCTGCTGACGCCGCAGGGGGACGGTGCGTCGGGCGAACGCTACATTTCGCCGGCCATTGTTTTAGACAAAGCCTCGACCGCATCGCTTGCCATGCAGCCAGTGGCGGGCAATCCCGTGTTGGGTGCCACGTTCACTTTGCGCCAGACCATCGCACACCGTGGTGCGCTGATGGCCTTGCGGTTGACCCTGCCAGACCACAGCACCTTGATCTACGCCGGCCTGCGTGAATTCGCGGTCTTCGAGCCGCTGTGGCAGGCACAGACCGGCGGTGCGCTCAAGCGCTTGGCTGACGGCGTGGTCTACCAGCCCAACCGCGATACCGGCTACTTTGAGGACGCCAAGGGTGACCGGCTGCAGCCCGGCTTCAAGGTCGGCGTGGGCCTGGCCAACTACGCGCGTTTGTTTGGCGATGCCGACATGCGTGGACCGTTTGTTTCCATCTTCATCTGGACCGTGGTGTTTGCCGGCTTGACCGTGCTGTTCTCCACCGCCATCGGCATGACGCTGGCCGTGGTGCTGAACTGGGAGGCGCTGAAATACCGCACGCTGTACCGCACCTTGCTGTTCCTGCCCTATGCGGTACCGGGATTTATTTCCATCCTGGTGTTCAAGGGCTTGTTCAACCAGAACTTTGGTGAGATCAATGCCATTCTGGACGCTGTGTTCGGCATCAAACCCGCGTGGTTTGCCGACCCGACGTTGGCCAAGGTCATGATCCTGATCGTCAATACCTGGCTGGGCTACCCCTACATCATGGTGCTGTGCACGGGCTTGATCAAATCCATTCCGGCGGATTTGTATGAGGCCTCGGCCATTGCCGGCGCCAAACCGCTGACCAATTTTTGGCGCATCACCGTGCCGCTGATCATCAAGCCGCTGACACCTTTGCTGATCTCGGCCTTTGCGTTCAACTTCAACAACTTTGTACTGATCAGTCTGCTGACCGATGGCCGACCGGACTACCTCAATACCAAGCTCCCCGCAGGCACCACCGACATTCTGGTGTCTTACACCTACCGCATTGCGTTCACCGATGCCGGGGCCAACTTCGGCCTGGCGGCCGCCATATCGACCGTCATCTTTTTCCTGGTGGCCATCCTGTCGCTGGTCAACCTGAAGTTGTCGCAATCCAATGA
>JAABRC010000575.1 GCA_011391115.1 Candidatus Egaibacter danicus
CACCTCAAAACACGCCACGCCCAGCATCAGCCCAAGGGCCCAAAATGGCCTTCTCGCGTTGATGAAGGGCATGGCGCTGGAGGTGAAAAAGGGAATCATCCGATGGGCGACTGACACGTAAACCGGGACAACAAACCCCCACAAACCCGACAGCGCGAAGGCGCGCGCCATATCTGTTGCGTCAAGTGCCAGGCTGATCATCAGTCCCGTGACGCAGAGGCAGCCAATGACGAAGGCAAGGCCGATCACGCGGGCGTGCAATTGATCTTCTACCTCGCTGCGACGAATGAATCGCCAATACAGGGCTGTCATCCACATCAAGCCTGCGCACGCCGGAAGCAAAGCCGTGAGCGCCATCAGCGCATGGATGTGCTGGGCGGTGACCCACAGCAGCCAGCCTGATGCCAGCAACAGCAGTGGCACCACCAGTTGCCGGGCGTCCAGCGGTTCGACACCCAGCCACTTGGGCCCGGCAGTGAACAAAAAACCGGAGAAAAAGAGGGGAATGAATCCGAACGTCATGACTGCTGCATGCCCCAGTGAGGGGGACATGGCATACGGCAATGTCAAACCCGCACTGACCCGGTCAACCTGCACCAATGCCCACCACGCTGCGGCGTACATCAGCACGACCATTGCGAGGAAAAATCCCAACCGGTGCGGGGCCAGCAACAAATTACCGACGCGCCAGCCACCACCGGTCCGCGGCACGGGCGGGGAGGTGGATTTGCCCTGCGCGTGGCGGATCGACATGACCTGTGGAAGGTTCATCCGCAAGTGCCCAGGTGACCGCATTGCGTGCAATAGTCGCAGCCGTCTTTGCGGATAACGGCATGAGCGCCGCATTCCGGACACTTTTTGCCCGCCATGACAGGCGGCATGGCGCCTGCTGCATCGCTACTCGCGGGCGTCAGGGATGCCGTGCCGTGTTCATGGTGCCCTGCGACACGGTTGATCAGGATCTTCTGGATCGCGTAGGCAACGGCGGCCACTTCGGAGTCATGCCACATGGGTACGACGGTTCCATCGTCCTTGCGATGTGTCCCCAGGCGTACCGGCCCGCGATCCCATGCCACCTTGCGCATGTCGCTGAGAGCCCGCTCCAGGAATCCACCGCGCGCCGCCAGTGACAGCAGGCGCATGCTGGAGGTGATCCATTGCTGCGACTCACCACTCTGGCCCACCGGCATGAAGAACTCGATGGCACGGTCCACCGTGCCGGACCCGTTTGCAGCAGGTACCGGCAGGAATGACACCAGCAGGTACAGGGTCTTGTGACCTTCCTGAGTCCAGTAGTCCACCTTCTCAGCGACCGCCGACAGTGCGCCTTTGGGCCTGCTTTCGATAACCGTCCGCATGGGATCGATCGGAGGTGCGACCAACGAAGGGGCGGTTTCCGGTTTGGCAGGACCCGCGTCCAGAACCGAGCCGAGGATGGCGTTGGGTCGGTAGGTGGCCAGGCCCTTCAGTTGTGCACGCCAGGCCTGTTGATACAGGCCCTTGAAATCGTCATAAGGGTATTCTGCCGGTACGTTCACCGTTTTGGAAATGGCCGTGTCCACGAAGGGTTGTACGGTTTCCATCATGGCAATGTGGTTGGCAGCTGAAATCTCAAGCGCGTTGACGAAATAGTCCGGCAGTTTGTCGACATCTCCACCCAGTTCGCGGAAAAGGCGCCAGGCGTGGTCTTCCACGGCATATTCGCTCGTGCTGCCATCGGACTCGCGTTTCTTGCGGCGATACACCCATGAGAACGCCGGCTCGATGCCATTGGAGGCATTGTCGGCAAATGCCAGACTCACCGTACCCGTGGGTGCGATGGAAAGAAGGTGACTGTTGCGAATGCCGTGCTGGCGGATGGACTGTTGCAGCGCTTCAGGCAGGCGGCTGGCAAAGGTCCCGGAGGCGAGGTAGCCGTCGGTGTCAAATTTTGGAAAGGCTCCTTTTTCCTGTGCCAGTTTGATGGAAGCCGCGTAGGCTGCATCACGCATACACGTCGCGATACGTGCCGCCATCTCCCGCCCTTGCGGATCGTCATACCGCAGGCACAGCATCGACAGCACGTTGCCCAAGCCCGTGAAGCCAACTCCAATGCGACGCTTGGCTGCCGCTTCGGCTTGCTGCTGTGGCAGCGGCCAGAAGGTGACG
>JAABRC010000576.1 GCA_011391115.1 Candidatus Egaibacter danicus
CCTGCGGCTTCAAGATCAGGGCGCGGGCGATGCCGATGCGCTGGCACTGCCCGCCCGAAAACTCGTGGGGGTAGCGGTTGATCTGTTGTTTCGTCAGCCCGACGCGCAGCATCATGGCCAAGACGCGCGCGTTATGCTCGTCCGTGGAAAGTTCAGGGCAGTGCGTGCGCAACGGCTCACCAATAATCTGGGCCACCGTCATGCGGGGGTCCAGCGAGGCCAGCGGGTCCTGAAAAATCATTTGCACAGACTTGCGCTTGGACTGCCACGCGGCAGCGCTGGCGCCGCGCATCTCGTCGCCATGCCATTTCACGCTGCCGTCGGTTAGCGGCACCAGGTTGAGCAAGGCACGGGCCAGCGTGGATTTGCCACAGCCGGACTCACCCACAATACCCAAGGTTTCTCCCGGGTACAAGTCGAATGAAACGCCGTCCACGGCCTTTAATGCGCGACGCGCAGCCCAAGGCAGCGGGCTGTCGCCTTTGATGGAGAAGTGCACCTTCAGGTTGCGTACCGAGAGCAGCGGCTGCACGGGTATGGATGAGTTGATGGTGGCGCTCATGCGGCCTCTCCTTGGGTCGGCACAGGAGTTTGCGCCCGACTTTGAAGGCGCTGCAACTGCACGCGCACTTCGTCAATATTCAAGTGGCACGCCCGCAGCACCGTTGCATCATGGCTCGCTGGTTCAAAAGTGGGCCGCACCGTGGCGCATTGCGGCAATGCCATGGCGCAGCGCTCGCTGAACGGGCAACCTGCGGGTAGTTTGGCCATATTGGGCGGCGCACCGGGAATAGCCAGCATGGGGGCATCGCCATCCTCGAGCTTGGGCACGGCCGCCAGCAGCCCAGCGGTGTAGGGGTGGGAGGGTTGGTAAAAAATGGCCTCAGCGCTGCCTTGCTCCATCACCTGGCCGCCGTACAGCACCATGACTTCGTCGCACAGGCCCGCCACCACACCCAGGTCGTGGGTGATCATGATGATGGCCGTTCCAAAGTCGCGTTGCAGTTCGCGCATCAAAATCAGAATTTGCGCTTGCACCGTCACATCCAGCGCGGTGGTGGGCTCGTCGGCAATCAGCACGTCGGGCTCACACAGCAGGGCCATGGCAATCATGACCCGCTGGCGCATACCGCCGGAAAATTCGTGCGGGTACATGTTGATGCGCCGCGCTGCTTCGGGCATTTTGACCGCGTCCAGCGCAGCGATGGCGCGCACCCGGGCGTCTTTGCGGCTCATGCCTTTGTGGAACTCCAGTACCTCCGTCATTTGCCGCTCGACCGTCAGGTACGGGTTGAGTGAGGTCATCGGGTCCTGAAAAATCATTGCCACGCGGTTGCCGCGGATGCGGTTCAAGTCCGGCGTGGGCATGCTGATCAGGTCCTGTCCCTGGTACAGCACCTTGCCGGTGGCTTTGCCGTTGGAGGCCAGAAGGCCCATCATGGCCAGCACCGACTGGCTTTTGCCGGAGCCGCTTTCACCGACGATGCCCAGTGTTTCGCCGCGGTCGAGCGTGAAGTTGATGCCGTTAACGGCGCTGATCAAACCATCGGGTGTTTGAAATTGAACGCCCAGGTTTTGAACGTCCAGAAGGCGGGGAGAGGTAGCCATGCTTTAGCGATCCTTGGGGTCGAGTGCATCGCGCATGCCGTCGCCGATAAAGTTAAAACAATACAGGGCGATAGAGAGCATCGCGCCGGGGAACAAAAGCATCCACGGAGATACTTCCATCACTTTGGTGCCGTCTTGAATCAAAACGCCCCAGCTGGTCATGGGCTCTTGAATACCCAGCCCCAGAAATGACAAAACGGATTCCGTCAGGATCACGCCCGGCACGGTCACGGTGGTGTAAATCACCACAATGCCCAACAGGTTCGGGATGATATGGGACGTAATGATGCGGTGTGTGGGCACCCCAATGCTGCGTGCCGCTTCCACATATTCGCGTGAGCGCAGCGACAGTGTTTGGCCGCGAACGATGCGCGCCATGTCCATCCATGAAAACGCGGTGATGGTAATGACTACCAGGTAAAACTCGCGCCCTAGAATCGTCACCAGCAACACGGCAATGAGCAGGTAGGGAATGGCGTACATCATGTCCACGATACGCATCATGACCGCATCCACTTTGCCACC
>JAABRC010000577.1 GCA_011391115.1 Candidatus Egaibacter danicus
GGGATTATCCCGCCTGGCGTGGTTTGCACCGTTTGAGCTGGCGCAGACGCGACGCTTTGCCGGTGACGGGCGTCGATTCCAGCGGGCGGTGCGTGCTGGCGGATGGAAAGTACAGGCATGCCATTAAAGCCTGAAGGCTATAGTTCAAGAGCCGGTGTGTGCCATCAGCTGACCGGCATTCGTGGGTGTTAACACTCGGCCAAATATGAATCAGCAGGAAAGACGTGATGCCCGCTGCAGAGTCACAAAGCCAATGGAAAGAAACTGTACGCAAGAACATCCGCGAAGACGCCTCGTTCAGTCAGGCGCATCTTTTAATGAACGCCCTGGCTGCCACGATTGCCAGTTATGGATTGTTTGCCAACAGTCCTGCTGTCGTTATTGGCGCCATGATCGTAGCCTTGTTGCTGGGGCCCATTGCAGGCATTTCATTGGCGCTGGTGGACAGCGATCCCAGGATTTTGGTGAAGAGCCTGTTGTCGCTACTTTCGGGAGCGGCTGCGGTTTTCGTGACCGGGTTTGTCATTGGAATTGTCCACAATGACATGCCCATTACCAGCGAGATCATGGCCAGGACCGCCCCCAATTTCCTGGACCTGATGATTGCGTTGGCAGGGGGCGTGGCCGGCGCCTATGCAACCGTTTCGTTTCGCCTGAGTTTGGCCCTGGTGGGCGTTGCCATTGCCACGGCCCTTGTGCCACCCCTGGCTTCTGCGAGTATCCTGCTTGCGCGCGGTGAATTTACCCTGGCCTTTGGCGCTCTGGAGTTGGTCATGGTCAACCTGGTCGCCATCCAGTTTTCTACCTCGGTCGTGCTGTGGATGACGGGTTTTCGTCGGGTCACCCGGATGTCCGGGCAGCCGATCCCACAGTTCTTGAAGCAAAACCTTTTGAGCATCGTCATGCTGGTGGTGCTCGGTGTATCGCTGTCTGTCAATTCCCGGTTTGCCATTGCCAAACAAATCTTCGAAACGAAAACCCGATTCGTCCTGAAACAGGAGATCGACTCGTCTTTGGGCACTCACCTGGTGGAAGTGCGATTTGACAGAACAGCGGGGACAACCATCGTGAGAGCGGTGATCCGTGGTCCGAAGCCACCGACCAAAGAGCAGGTTGCCACCATGGAAAATCTCTTGCCGGCACCGCCTGACGGTACGCCCGTGACATTGCGAATACGCTTTGTTTCCCTGATGATCATTGACCGAGATGGCTTGCTGAATTCAGATGCGGAGTTTGGCAGTGATGAATAGCGGCAAGCAAAGCGAGGATCCGTTCCAAGCCCCCCGAGTGGATGGCCCAGCAACGGCATGCAGAGGATGGCGCTGGGCGGCGCCTTCGACAGTCCCTGGTGAGGGCATGTGTGGATGGGCAGCGGCACTCCTCATCGGTGTGGGCATGTTTTTTCCCTTTGGTCCTCCTGTTGGTTGGACTATCGTCGAACTCTCCTGACCCCCTGGTCATTTCGAATGTCCGGCGCCAGAAACATCAACCATGCAGATATCCAGAGAGCAACACAAGGTAGCGCGAGAGCTTGTCGATTTGGTGGCGAGCAAATTCGGGGCCGGCCGGGCTGTGCAGTCTGAAACCGCCATTGCCTGTGTCGCGCGGCTGGCGGGAAGCTTGTTTTTTCGCTCTTTCAGTTTGAAAAAAATTGGCGTTGTCGGCTGCTGTGGCGACGGCGTTCGTCGTCAAGGAATGTGCAACCGCCATCGGCCCGGAGGCAGGCTTGCATCTGGCCGTCTACGGCTTCATCGAGAGCTGCAAGACCGTGCCACCCGGTGTCGGTTCAAACCCAACTCTGCTAACGGCAAAGAAGCTGTGGTACCAGCCGTGGCGACCCCATGCGTGGCTTGTGCACGGTCCCGTCGCCTGGAAACTCGCCATTCTGAAAGAGCGCCATGATCAATAAGGGGGAGCGCCTGTTTGCTTTTGTTTTCGGCCTCTTCCTGATGGGGGTCGGCGTGTACGCCTTGCTGTTCGGTCAGATCAGCGCAGTCTGGCGCCTGGTCGGTGGTGCGGTGCTGATGCTGCTGGGTGGCAACCTGCTTCAATCTTCGTGG
>JAABRC010000578.1 GCA_011391115.1 Candidatus Egaibacter danicus
GGCCTCCCCCGCCTTTGTGCGCGAGCACGGGCCGTTTGAAGTCGCTCAGGATATGGAAGGTGAAGCCTTGTTGCGCAGCCCGCTGGAGCCGTGGCGCACCTGGTTCGCCGCGCGCGGGCTGGACTGGCCCGAGCCGCTGGATGGTTCGCAGTTCAACGATGTCGGCCTGATGTGTGATGGCGCGGCGGCCGGCATGGGCATTGCGCTGATTCGACTCAAGTTGGCCGTGCCCTGGATGGAAAACGGCTCGCTGGTGCGACTCGGCACCAGCGATGTCTTTACCAGCAATGTGCCCAGTCCTCACGCGCACTACCTGTGCTGGCGCACCGGCATGATGGAACGCTGGGAATGTGTGGCCTTTGCCGAATGGCTCAGGCAGAGTATGGTTTGACCGGCCCGGTCCACCAGGCATCGCCGAATTCGCCTTGCAACCAGGCGATGAAGGTGCTCACCTTCACGGGAACGAGCCGGGGCGAGCTGTAGACCGCGTGTATTTCCTGCACCGGCAGGGCCCAGTCGGTCAGCAGGGCCGTCACCGCCGAAGTCTTGAGCGACTCCTCGGCCACATAACGCGGCAAAGCCGCCACGCCCAAGCCATCGCGGCCAGCGGCCAACAAAGCCGACAGGCTGTTGGAACGCAGTGGGCCCTTGACCGGAATCGACAGCATGTTGCCCTCGGGGCTGGTGAAGTTCCAGCGCGCATCGCCCTGCACCGTGCTGTAGATCAGCGCATCGTGCATTGCCAGCTCGGCGGGTGCCTGCGGTGTGCCGCGCGCTGCCAGGTAATCATTTGACGCCACCAGAACCCACGGGTTGAGACCCAGGTAACGCGCGCCCAGCGTCGAGTCTTCGAGCCGGCCCATGCGAATGGCCACGTCCATGCCCTGCTCCACCAGATTCACATAGCGGTCGTCAAAATTCAATTCGACCTGCAACTGCGGGTGCTCGCGCATGAAGCGCATCAGCAAGGGCACCAGCACGCGTCGACCAAAAGCCACCGAGGTGCTGACCCGCAGCACGCCCTGCACCTGGGACTGCAGCAGGCCGGCCACAGATTCGGCCTCATCGACATGGTGCGCGATCAGCTTGCACTTGTCGTAGTACAGCAAGCCGATTTCGGTGGGGGTGACGCCATGCGTGGAGCGATGCAGCAGGCGTGCACCCAGTTGTTTTTCGAGTTGCGCCACGCGCTTGGTGGCAGCGGGCTGGCCAATGCGCAGGTCGGCCGCCGCCTTGCTGAAAGAGCCCAGGTCCACCACGCGAATAAACAGCCGAATGGCCTCAAGTCGGTCCATGGCACAAGAGTAGACCATGGATGGCTTTCGCTGGCAATATTCCAGTTGGGAATAAGCGTAATGCTGATTGACGGACTTCCACAAAGACTTGCGCCGGGAAATACTTCAGGCCATCAACAACCCCGACAGGAGATCAAAATGGCAAAGATGAAAGCAGCAATGGCCGCCGTGCTGGTGATGGAAAAAGAAGGCATCACAACCGCCTTTGGTGTGCCCGGCGCGGCCATCAACCCCTTGTATTCGGCGCTGCGCGAGCGCCAGTCGATCACCCACATTCTGGCGCGGCATGTGGAGGGCGCCTCCCACATGGCCGAGGGTTACACCCGCGCCGCCGCGGGCAACATTGGTGTGTGCATCGGCACCAGCGGCCCGGCCGGCACCGACATGATCACCGGCCTGTACTCGGCCATTGCCGACAGCATCCCGATTTTGTGCATCACCGGCCAGGCGCCGCGTGCCCGCATGTACAAGGAAGACTTTCAGGCAGTCGACATCGAGAGCATCAGCAAGCCGGTGACCAAATGGAGTGTCACGGTGCGTGAGCCGGCGCTGGTGCCGCGCGCCTTCCAGCAGGCCTTTCACCTGATGCGCTCGGGCCGCCCCGGTCCAGTGCTGATCGACCTGCCGTTTGACGTGCAGATGGGCGAAATCGAGTTCGACATCGACACCTACGAGCCGCTGCCCGTCTACAAACCCGCTGCCACCCGCAAGCAGATCGAAAAAGCGCTCGAC
>JAABRC010000058.1 GCA_011391115.1 Candidatus Egaibacter danicus
ATGCCCACCCAGCGGCTGCCATTGATGGCCGCCATGCGGTGGACGCTGTAGCCCGCCACCAGGGCCAGCAACACCATGCCGGGCCAGAACCACGGGGCAACGCCAGTAGCACCGGCGACGGTTTCGATTGCGGCTGTTTCGCTCATTTCGCCCCCCTGCTGCGCAGCACCATGCGCTCCACACCCGCCACGATGCCGGTAAGCGCCAGCCCCAGCAGGGCCGACATGACCAGCGCGGACCAGATTTGCACGGTCTGCCCGTAATACGAGCCGGTGAGCAGGCGGGCACCCAAACCGGCCTGGGCGCCCGTGGGCAGCTCGGCCACCATCGCGCCCACCAGACCCGCCGCCACACCCACGCGCAGCGCGGGAAACAGGAACGGCAAGGCGGCCGGCAAGCGCAGCAGCCACAGCGATTGCCAGCGCGATGCGGCGTAGGTATGCATCATTTCGGTTTCAATTTTTTGCGGCGAGCGCAGCCCCTGCACCATGGCCACGGTCACCGGGAAGAAACAGAGGTACATGGCAATGAAGGCCTTGGGCGCGGTGCCCGAAAAGCCCAGACTGCCCAGCACCACCAGCACGATGGGCGCAATGGCCAGCACCGGCACGGTTTGCGAGGCCACGATCCAGGGCAGCAGCGCCTTGTCCAGCGTGCGGCTGTGCACGATCAGCACCGACAGCAGCAGCCCCAGCGCCGTACCCATGACAAACCCCAGCAGCGTGGACTGGCCGGTAACGACAACGTGGTAAATCAGGTTGCGTGGCGAGTCCACCGGCCACTCGGTCAGGCTCTCGTAGAAGTCCATGGCCACCTGATGCGGGGCCGGCATCAGCGGGCGCTCCATGCTCATGGTGGCGTCGAACAACTCCCTCTGCGTGTAGCCGGCTTCCTCGTCCAGCACGCGCTCGATGGCGCCGGGTGCATTCAGGGCCCAGGCCGCCACATACCAGGCAATCACAACGGCCAGCAGCACCACCACGACAGGCAGCCAGTCGTGCACGGCGCGCTGGTAGAGAGATTTAGCTTCAGCCATGGTGGCCATCTGCCAGGGCTTCACGCACTTCGTGTGCGAGTTCCATAAAGGCGGGCGTATCGCGCAGGCCCAGATGCCGTTCGTTAGGTAGAGGGGAGTCAATCACCTTGACGATGCGCCCCGGGCGCGGCGACATGACCACGATCTTGGTAGAGAGGTACACCGCCTCGGCAATGGAATGGGTCACAAACACAACGGTGCGGCGCTCGCGCTGCCAGAGCTGTTGCAGCTGCTCATTCAGGCGGTCGCGCGTGATTTCGTCGAGCGCGCCAAAGGGCTCGTCCATCATCAGAATCTTGGGCTCGAACGACAGTGCCCGTGCAATCGACACACGCTGCTGCATGCCGCCCGAAAGCTGCCAGGGGTACTTGCCCTCAAAGCCCTTCAAGCCCACACGCTCCAGATGTTCCATGGCGATGCGTTTCGCGTCAAGCTTGTTTTTGCCCTGAATCTGCAAAGGCAACGTTACATTGGCCAGAACCGTGCGCCACGGGAACAAAGCTGGCGCCTGAAACACGTAGCCGTAGGCACGGGATAGCCGTGCATCATGTGGCGAAACACCGTTGACCAGCACGCTGCCGGACGTGATGTGCTCCAGATCGGCGATCACGCGCAGCAGCGTTGTCTTGCCACAGCCCGAAGGTCCGATCAGCGAGACAAATTCACCAGGCCGGATGGCCAGGTCAATGTTGGCGAGCGCATGCACCGGCGCTTCGACCGGGTTGTAAATCAGGGACGCATTGCGAACATCTACAGCCAGCGCGGGGTCACTGGATGCCCCGGACACTTCATTTACCACTGTCATCAAATTCTCTCGTTACTTCTTCTGCGGCATTGTTTCATGGTGTGATCAGTAGAGGCACGAACTGTGCCAGTGTCCGATGAAGATGCTATACCGCGTGTGCCCGCTCCAGCATGGCATGCAACAACACATTGCACCCGGCGGTAATGTGTTCGGGCTTGGCATCCTCAATCTCGTTGTGGCTGATGCCGTCCTTGCAGGGGATGAAGATCATGCCGCTGGGCGCCAGCTTGGCCATGTACACCGCGTCATGGCCGGCGCCAGAGACGGCGGGCATGTTGGAGTAACCCAGCTTTTTGGCCGCGCGGGCCACCGCGTCAATGCAGTCGTTGTGGAAAATTTGCGCGGGGTAGCTCGACACCAGTTCAATCTGCACGCCCAAACCGCTGTCTTTGGCCACTCTGGCAGCAAAGGCCTTCACTTCGTCGGCCATCTGGTCCACCAGTGCGTCGGTACTGTTACGCAGGTCGATGGAAAACTTCACCCGGCCAGGAATCACGTTGCGGCTATTGGGGTACACCTGCACCATGCCGACCGTGCCACGGCCGTGCGGTTTGTGGCGCAGTGCTGCCGCTACCACCTCCTGCATGATGTGCGTGGACACCTGCATGGCATCCTTGCGCAGCGCCATGGGCGTGGGGCCAGCATGGGCTTCCATGCCGGTCACGGTGCAGTCAAACCAGCGGATTCCCAGCACACCCTGCACCACGCCAATTGTCTTGTCGTTGTCCTCCAGCACCGGGCCTTGTTCGATGTGTGTCTCGAAGTACGCGCCAATGGGGTGGTCGCCGGGCTCCTGGTCGCCGATGTAGCCGATGCGCTTGAGTTCATCCCCGACCGATTTACCCTCGGTGTCTTTGGCGGCATAGGCATGCTCCAGTGTGAATGCCCTGGCAAATACGCCTGAGCCCATCATCACCGGCACAAAGCGCGAACCTTCTTCGTTGGTCCAGAACGCCACTTCGATGGGGGCTTCGGTCTCGATGCCCAGGTCATTCAAGGTGCGCACCACTTCAATGCCCGCCAGCACACCGTAGTTGCCGTCGAACTTGCCGCCCGTGGGCTGGGTGTCGATGTGGCTGCCCGTCACGATGGGCGGCAGGCTGTTGTTGCGGCCAGCACGGCGCATGAAGCCGTTACCAATCTTGTCAATGGTGACGGTCATGCCCGCCGCCCTGGCCCAGCCAATCACCAGGTCACGCCCCTGCTTGTCCAGATCGGTCAGTGTCAGTCGACACACGCCACCTTTGGGCGTGGCGCCAATTTTGGCCAGCTCCATCAGCGAGGCCCAAAGGCGCTCTCCATTGATGCGGACATTTTCAATATCGATGGCAGTTGCAGTGCTCATGATGTTCTCCGTTGAAAGATAGGTGCTGTCGGAAAAACGGTGCTGCAAGTCAGCGCTTCACCGCCGCAGGTGCCAGTGTTTCGGCGCGTTGCTTCACCGCCGCGAAATTCGAACCAAAGGCCGGGCGCTTGATGTAACGCCCCTTGCCTTGCACGGCACGCAAGTCGCCCTGCACAAACACCAGCTCGCCCTGACTCACGGTGTGGCTGGGGATGCCCTTGACGGTGCGGCCTTCGAAGATGTTGAAGTCGCCCTTGCTGTGCTGCGTCTTGCTTGAGAGCGTCTTGGTGCCTGCGGGGTCCCACACCACCAGATCCGCGTCCGCGCCTACTGACACGCTGCCCTTTTGCGGGTAGATGTTGAACAGCTTGGCGGTGTTGGCCGAGGTGATGGCTACAAACTCGCTGGGGGTGAGGCGCCCGGTGTTGACACCCGCATCCCAAATCACCGCCAGGCGCTCCTCCACGCCGCCGCAGCCATTGGGGATCTTGGAGAAGTCGTCTTTACCAGCCGCTTTTTGTGCCGCGCAGAAGGTGCAATGGTCAGTGGCTGTGGTGTGCAGGTTGCCCGCCTGCAGGCCGCGCCATAAAAATTCCTGGTTGCCCTTGGGTCGGAACGGCGGGCTCATCACATGGGCGGCGGCAGTGGCGAAGTCAGGATGGCGATACACACTGTCGTCCAGCACCAGATGGCCGGCCAGTACCTCGCCATACACACGCTGTCCCCGGGCGCGGGCGCGGGCGATGGCTTCCGCCGCTTCAATGCAGGAAACGTGCACGACGTAAATCGGTACATTCAGGACATCGGCGATCGCAATGGCGCGGTTGGCGGCTTCGCCCTCTACCATGGGCGGACGCGACAGTGGGTGACCTTCAGGCCCCTTGATGCCCATGGCGGCCACTTCTTTCTGCAGCAGGAAGACCAGCTCGCCGTTTTCGGCGTGCACAGTGGGCATGGCGCCCAGTTCCAGCGAACGCTTGAAGCTGTTTACCAGTGTTTCGTCGTCACACATGATGGCGTTTTTGTACGCCATGAAATGTTTGAAGCTGTTCACGCCTTCTTTTTGAACCAGCGTGCCCATGTCGCGCTTGACGGTCTCATCCCACCATGTAATGGCCACATGAAAGCTGTAGTCGCTGGCGGACTTTTCTGCCCAGCCGCGCCAGGTCTGGTACGCCTCCAGAATGGGCTGCTGCGGGTTCGGGATGACGAAGTCGATGATGGTCGTGTTGCCACCGGCCAGACCGGCTGCGGTACCGGTGTAGAAGTCGTCCATCGTGACGGTGCCCATGAAGGGCAGTTGCATGTGCGTATGCGGGTCAATACCGCCGGGCATGACGTACTGGCCACCCGCGTCCACCACGGTGGCGCCAGCGGGGGCAGTCAAGTTCTCGCCCACGGCAGTGATCTTGCCGCTCTGGGTAATGACGTCGGCCAGGTAAGCGCGGTCCGCATTGACGACGGTGCCACCACGGATGAAGAGGGTGCTCATTAATTGCTCCTAAAATAATAGCTGCTTACGCAATAAACTCGGAGGCCAGGGCCCATTTTGATACCTAAATTGCCGTGAATCAAGCCCGCTAACCAGCCCATTAGCCAACACGCATGGGGTTGTTGGCATGGGTGGTCCAGTCCGCATGAATGGCCGCTACTGGTTTGCCGGTGCGCTGGTCCATTTCACCCGGTGCCAGGTCACGCAGGGTGATGCATTCCGGTATCGGACAAACCGTGACGCACAGATTGCAGCCCACGCATTCATCTTCCTTTACCTCAAAGTGGCGTTTGCCGTCTTTCATCAATGTGATGGCCTGGTGCGAGGTATCTTCGCAGGCAATGTGGCAGCGGCCGCACTGGATGCATGTCCCTTGGTTGATGACGGCTTTGCTGATGTGATTCAGGTTCAGGTAGCGCCAGTCGGAAACAGTGGGTACTGCCTTGCCCACAATTTCGCTGACAGATTTGAAACCCATCTCGTCCATGTAGTTGGACAGGCCATCGGTCATTTCCTGCACGATCTTGAAGCCATGCACCATGGCCGCCGTGCAGACCTGCACCGTGCCGGATCCCAGCGCGATGAAGTCCAGCGCGTCGCGCCAGTTGCCGATGCCGCCGATGCCGGAAATCGGCATGCCCGCAGTCTGCGGGTCACGCGCAATCTCGGCCACCATATTCAGCGCAATGGGCTTCACGGCCGGGCCGCAGTAACCGCCGTGGCTGCCTTTGCCGCCGGTGGAGGGTGACATGGTCAGCGTGTACGGGTCCACGCCCATGATGGAGTTGATGGTGTTGATGAGGGACACCGCGTCGGCCCCGCCGGCTTTGGCCGCGCGGGCGGGGTTGCGGATGTCGGTGATGTTGGGCGTGAGCTTCACGATCACCGGCAGCCTGCTGTACTGCTTGCACCACGCGGTCACCATCTGGATGTACTCGGGCACCTGGCCCACCGCGGCACCCATGCCGCGCTCGCTCATGCCGTGGGGACAGCCAAAGTTCAGCTCAATGCCGTCGGCACCCGTGTCTTCCACGCGCGGCAGGATCGCCTTCCAGCTTTGCTCTTCGCAGGGCACCATCAGCGAGACGACCATGGCGCGGTCGGACCAGTTGCGTTTCACCTCGGTGATTTCGCGCAGGTTCAGTTCCAGGTCGCGGTCGGTGATCAGTTCAATGTTGTTGAAGCCCATCAGACGACGGTCGGGCGTGAGCAGCGCGCCGTAGCGCGGCCCATTGACGTTGACCACGGGTGGACCGGCTTCGCCCAGCGTCTTCCAGACCACACCGCCCCAGCCGGCCTCAAACGCGCGGTTGACGTTATAGGCCTTGTCGGTGGGCGGGGCGGATGCCAGCCAGAAAGGGTTGGGGCTCTTGATGCCCGCGAATTCAGTATTCAGGTTTGCCATGTGGATGCTCCGTGGTTCAGGCGCTGAATTCAGCGTGAAAGGGCGGCGTGAATGGACAAGGCGGCCACCTTGCCATGCTCGACGGCTTCAACGGTCAGGTCACGTCCGCCGGCGCGACAGTCACCACCGGCCCACACTTTCGCGTTGGAGGTTCGCCCCTCTTCGTTCGTCACGATACGGCCTTGTTTGAGTTCGATGCTGGAGCCCACGGGTTGTGCCACAAAGCTTTGTCCAATGGCTTTCAGCACCATGTCGGCCTCCAGCGTGAACTGCTCACCCGTCTCGGCCAGCCTGCCGCCCACCACGTGGGTATAGCCGAATTGCACGCCGGTGATGTGACCGTCTGCAGCCAGCAACGCCTTCGGCGTCGCCCAGTGGCGAATGTGAACGCCGTTTTTCTGGGCCCAGTCCTGTTCATGACCTGAGGCAGACATGTCTTCAGCGCCCCGGCGATAAACAATCGTCACGCTTTCGGCACCCAGTTTGCGGGACTGCACGGCTGCATCCACGGCCGTCATGCCACCCCCGATCACCACGACCTTGCGACCCACCGGTACCTGCGCATAGGACGGCGCCTGACGCAGCTCGGCAATGAATTCAACAGCGTTGCGCACCCCGGCAGCTTTCGGCTCTTGTATGCCGATGCTGTTGACACCGGCCAGTCCCAAACCCAGAAATACCGCGTCATAGTCACCTGTCAAAGCGTCCAGCTGCACATCGGTGCCGAGCCGGGTGCCCAGACGCGTCTCGATGCCGCCGATGGACAGCAGCCAGTCGATCTCCTTTTGTGCAAAGCCACCGGTTGTCTTGTAGGTTGCCAGACCGTATTCATTGAGCCCGCCCAGCCTGGGGTTGGCATCCATCAGCACCACGGTGTGCCCCAGCCTTGCCAGGCCATGCGCGCAGGCCAGCCCTGCAGGACCTGCACCGACGACGGCCACCTTGCGCCCGGTTGATGCCGCACGGGTGAACAGGGGCGCGCCAGGTTTCTCGAAATATTTGTCCGTCGCGTAGCGCTGCAGTGCGCCGATTTCAACGGGCTTGTCTTCACTGGTGTTGCGTACGCAGGCCTGCTCGCACAACACCTCGGTCGGGCAAACGCGTGCGCACATGCCGCCCAGCGGGTTGGCTTTCAGGATGGTGTGCGCCGCGCCGCGGATGTTGTCGTCGGCAATCCGGTGGATGAAGCTGGGAATGTCGATGCCGGTCGGGCATGCTGTCTGGCAGGGCGCGTCATAACAGTAGTAGCAGCGGTCAGCCTCAATTTTGGCCTGCGCCAGATTCAGTGGAGGATGCGCATCACAGAAATTGTGGGCATATTGGTCAGACGACAAGCGCCCTGCATGGACGCCGGGCGTGGAAGAATCTGTGTGCATGTTTCGCTTGTCCAGTGCAATGGGTTGATCAACACAGCGTCCGGCACAATGAGCCGTGCACGCTTGCCAAATTGAATCTGCCGGAATGAATCTGTTGCTAGTCAATTAGATGCAGTAATAAATGTTTTACCAATTGGTAAAAACCCTGAACAAGAGTATGCAAAATACGTACCACTTATGAAACAAGTGTCCGGGTCAAAAACTGTGAAGGTCAGCGAGGCGCGTGAACGTCTGGAGCAGGACATCCTCGCCGCGGCGAAACGTCTGTTTGCCCAGCGCGGCTTTGGTGGTGTTTCGCTGGACCACATTGCCCGCGAGGTAGGGGCGTCCAAGCAAAACCTGCTCTACTACTTTCCCAGCAAGGAAGAGCTGTACCGGCGGGTATTGCACGGTGTGCTGGATGTCTGGCTGTCTTACATGGATGCCCTGAGCCAGCGACAGGATGACCCGGAGCAGGCACTGCGCGAATACATCGCCGGCAAACTGCGCTTCTCACGTGAGCACCCGGACGACTCGCGGGTGTATGCGAACGAGGTGGTCTCTGGCGCCCCCATTTTTTCAGCTGAAATTGCCGAGCGCGTGATTCCTGCATTACAAGCCGACATGGCCATCTTCAACCGTTGGGCAGAACAGGGCCTGTGCCGGCCCGTGGATGGCCGGCACCTGATGATTTTGTTGTGGGCTTCTACTCAGGTGTATGCAGACTGGGCCAGCCAGATCAGCCTGGTGCTGGGCAAGAAGAAGCTTGGCTCAGAAGACTTCGCGGCAGCCGAGACCCTGATCGTGGACATGGTGCTGCGCACTGTTTTGGTCAAGGCCAATTGAAGAAAGACGCCCCACATGAGTGCTTTTGATCCCGACTCGCTGGAGTGTCTCGCCGCCATCGTGGAAGAGGGCGGGTTCGAGCGTGCTGCCGTGCGGTTGTCCATCACCCAGTCGGCTGTGTCCCAGCGTCTGCGCTCCCTGGAGGCGCAAGCGGGTACGGTATTGATTGTTCGCAGTCGCCCGCTCAAGCCCACCGCAGCCGGGCGCCTGTTGCTCAAGCACGCGATGCAGATGCGCCTGCTGCGCGCTGATCTGGAGCATGACCTTCAGGATCTGGCACCCAGCACTGTCAGCGGCGCGCGGGAAGAAGAGCGTGTCTCCATCGCCGTCAACGCCGACAGTATCGCCACCTGGGC
>JAABRC010000059.1 GCA_011391115.1 Candidatus Egaibacter danicus
CAAGCTCATGGCAAGCACAGACAGCTGCCCGATTGCCGGCATGGCGGATGAAGAGCGCCGATTTTACGGCGTACAGTTTCACCCCGAAGTGACCCACACGAGCCGGGGTGCAGCGATTCTGGAGCGGTTCGCGCTGGATATTTGCGGCACACGGGCGGACTGGGTCATGCGAGATCACATTGCTGAAGCCGTCGAGGCCATTCGGCAGCAGGTGGGTGACGAGGAAGTCATTCTGGGCCTCTCGGGCGGCGTGGATTCATCCGTCGCCGCTGCACTGATTCACCGCGCGATTGGAGACCAGCTCACCTGCGTGTTTGTTGATCATGGCCTGCTGCGTCTGCATGAAGGCGACATGGTGATGGACATGTTTGTGGGCAAGCTGCACGCCAAGGTGATTCGCGTGGATGCCGAAGCGCAGTTCCTTGGGCACCTCAAGGGCGTGAGCGATCCCGAAGCCAAGCGCAAGATCATCGGGCGCGAGTTTGTTGAAGTGTTCAAGGCAGAGGCTGCCAAGCTCAAGAATGACCAGTCGCGTCACGTAGCGTGGCTTGCGCAGGGCACCATTTACCCGGACGTGATCGAGTCTGGCGGCGCCAAGAGTAAAAAAGCGGTCACCATCAAGAGTCACCACAACGTGGGTGGGTTGCCCGAACAATTGGGCCTGAAGCTGCTGGAGCCGCTGCGCGACCTGTTCAAGGACGAAGTGCGTGAACTGGGTGTTGCGCTGGGTCTGCCGCACGACATGGTGTACCGCCACCCGTTCCCCGGGCCAGGCCTGGGCGTTCGCATTCTGGGCGAAGTGAAGAAGGAATACGCCGATCTGCTGCGCCGCGCTGACGCCATCTTCATCGAAGAACTGCGCAATTTCAGGGATGACGATACCGGCAAGAACTGGTACGAGCTGACCAGCCAGGCTTTCACCGTGTTTCTGCCGGTCAAAAGCGTGGGCGTGATGGGCGATGGCCGTACCTACGACTATGTTGTTGCCCTGCGCGCCGTGCAGACCAGTGATTTCATGACCGCTGACTGGGCCGAACTCCCGTACCCACTGCTCAAGAAGGTGTCGAGTCGCATCATCAATGAAGTACGCGGAATTAACCGCGTGACCTACGACGTCAGCAGCAAACCACCCGCGACGATTGAGTGGGAGTAGTAGCGGTAGTACAGCTCTTGAAAGGGGACCGGTTGCATGCCTGAACAATTTAGTTTGCCAGGGCTCGAGGCCGAACCGCAGTCTTCAGACACTGTTTTCTTCGCGATCAATCCAGATCCCGATACCGCCACGCGCATCGCGCAGGTTGGCGTCCGGCTACGTGATGCGCATGGGTTGAAAGGAAAGCTCCTGGAGACGAGCCATTTCCATGTCACTCTTTTATTTGTTGGACTCTATGCTGCGACTAGAGTCGATGTCGCCAAGCGGTCCGCTGAAACCGTTGCCATTGCGCCGTTCGATGTCGTGTTCGACCGCGTATTGAGCTTCCCCGGCAGCAGAGCCTTCGTCCTCGGTAGCGACGGTGACAGCAACGTCGAATTGGCAGCGCTCAGGCAGCGCCTCGATGTGGGGATGAGGAAACTGGGGCTTCGGGCCAAGCCGATCCACACGCCGCACCTGACCTTGTTGTATGGTGATCGAATCGTCACAGAGCAGGTGATCGAGCCGATCCGTTGGACAGTCAAGGAGTTCGTCCTGATCCGCAGCCATGTGGGCAAGTCCTTGCATGAGCCGCTCGGGAGATGGTCTTTGACCGGCTGAGTCCGATTCATGCGAGTTGGGCTCGAATTTCCCGTGCCAGCGCCAAGACCGACATCGGCGCACACCCTTCAGCCTTGTTCCCCAGCGTCACGTAGGCGGTGTGGCCTGCTCTTATAGTGGCGTTGATCACGCGAGCCAGTGTGGCGCGGGTTTCAGGATCTTCGTCCACCAGGCGGTTGTAGGGCATATAGAGCTTGACCGCATCTTCATAGCCATAGGCGCCATGCCTCCGGTGCAAATTCCAGCGACACACCAGTGGCCCAGGCCACAGGGCACGCAACATGGGGAGCTGGTTTTCAACCGACGGCATCTTGGCGTGCAGGCCCATGCAATAGGTTGCCCCGGCCGCCTTCAGTACTGCAGCGAAATCGGGCGTCAGCCACTGTGGGTCGCGCACCTCCACGGCCACCACTGCGTCGGGGGCTTGCTCCTTGAGGGATGGAAAGGCTTGCAACATGGTTGCCAGACGCTGAAGGAGTTCAGGCATGCTTGCAAGCAGGTGCCGGGGCAGCGGGCTGATCTCGAACACCAGCGCACCCAGCTTCGGACCCAAGCCCTGGAGCGCGGCTTGCACAAACTCCTGCACCGCCAACTCGGGGTTCAGGAAAGCGGGATTGGGCTGAATCGATCGACCCGTCTCGCCGCGCACCGTGGCATCGGCTACCAGAGCGGGGGCCTTGACGATAAAGCGGAAATCCTCTCCTACCTGGTTCGCATAAGCCGCATATTGCAGCGCGCTCAAGGGGCGGTAAAACACACGGTCCAGACTGACGGCGCGAAACAGCGGGTTCTGCGCGTAAGCAGCCAGGCCATATTTGGACAATTGCTCATCCGAATAGTCACTGTCCCAAACCAGACCCTTCCAGCCCGGATAGGACCATGAGGATGTGCCCAGTCGTACCCCTTGGGGCAGGGCGCCAGCCAATTCGAAGTGATCGGGTTCTGGTGGCTGCGGGCGCACGCGCAAAGCCGCTGGCTGCCCGTCTGCTTTGGCTGGGCGAGGGCTTGGTCCTGCCCGGGCTGCTGGCGCGGGCGGGTCCTCATCAGGAAACAGGGCATCTTGCATCGTCTGCAAGCATAACTTTGTTGAAGACCCTGCGTGATTGAAAACGCCATGGCGATGCTGCGATCTGCTGGCAAAATGGCCGGGAAACCGTTTCACCCAAATCACGATGTACCTCCCGCCACAATTCAACGCGAAGGAGCAGGCGCATGTCTGGGAGCTGATCCGTACCTACCCGTTTGCGTCGTTGATCTCCAATGACGACGAAGGGCTGCCTTTTGTCACCCACTTGCCCCTGCATCTGGAAGTGCAGGGTGGCGAAACTGTGCTGCTGGGCCATGTGGCCAAGCCGAATCCACACTGGCGGTACCTGCAGGCGCGACCTACGGCAGTGGTCACCTTCATGGGCCCTCACGCTTACATGTCGCCCAAGGTTTATCCGGACCTGGTACGCGTGCCCACCTGGAACTACCTGGCCGTGCATTGCACCGTGCAGGTCACACTGATCGATGACCCACTGGCCAAGGACCGCCTGCTCAAAAAGCTGATTGGCGACCATGACCCCGCCTACGCGCCACAGTGGATGGGGCTGGGCACCGACTACCAGCACAAGATGCTGGCGGGCATCGTCGCGTTTGAATTGCGTGTGACCAACCTGCAATGCAAGCTCAAGCTCAACCAGCATCGCCCGGAAGCCCATGCCCGGATGCGCGAGGTCTATGCGGCAGGTGATGACAACGAGCAGGCGCTGGGCCGGTGGATGGACAAACTCGGCATGAATGCCGCCAGGGAGTGATGCCATGCGGGCCGTGTTTGGCGTTTTGAGTCTTCTGCTGGTTGTGGCGGTGATTGGCTTGCTGGCAAAGAAGCAGATGAAATCTGTCACCGAAATTCAGGTGCCCGCGCTTCCAGCCAGCGCGGCCGCCGGTGGCAACGTGCAACAGCAGTCGCAGCAAATACAGCAGCAATTCAAGGCCGCTGCCGAGGCAGCGGTGCAACAGGCACGCCCCATGCCGGATGACAAGTAACAATGCATGAATAAAATCGCACGTTTAACCCCGAAAACAGTGCGTGACACGCTCTTCTTTTTATAGCAGATGAACGACGCAGACTTTATGGCCGCTGCGCTGGCGCAGGCACAGGACGCGGCCGTTGCGGGTGAAGTGCCGGTAGGCGCGGTGGTTGTCAAAGACGGCCTGGTCATCGCCGCCGGCCGCAACGGGCCCATTGACCGACACGACCCCACCGCACATGCCGAGATCGTGGCGCTGCGGGCTGCCGCGCATGTACTGGGCAATTACCGGCTGGAGGGCTGCGAGTTGTTCGTCACCGTCGAGCCTTGCGCCATGTGCAGCGGGGCCATGCTCCACGCCCGGCTCAGCCGTGTCGTCTACGGCGCTGCCGAGCCCAGAACCGGCGCTGCCGGCTCGGTGATCAACCTGTTTGAGAACCCGCAGCTGAATCATCAAACGCAGGTGCAGGGTGGGGTACTGGCCGTCGAATGTGCGGCGTTGATGCACGAGTTCTTCCGGAACAGGCGCGATGAGGCCCGCCAAACCAGTTCACCGCTGCGCGAGGACGCCGTACGCACACCGGATGAGCGGTTTGCGGACTTGCCGGGGTACCCCTGGGAACCGCATTTCATCAGCGACCTGCCCAGCCTGGCGGGCCTGCGCCTGCACTACCTGGACGAAGGTCCGCACGACGCGTCTTTGACCTGGCTGTGCCTGCACGGTAACCCGGCCTGGAGCTACCTGTATCGCAAGATGATCCCGGTCTTCCTGGCGGCAGGTCATCGGGTTGTGGCGCCTGACCTGATTGGCTTTGGCAAGAGCGACAAACCCAAGAAAGACAAGGCACACCATTTCAACTGGCATCGCCAGGTTCTCCTTGAACTGGTGGAGCACCTGAATCTCCGCAACGTCGTGCTGGTGGTGCAGGACTGGGGTGGATTGCTGGGTTTGACGTTACCAATGGCCTCGCCTGAGCGCTACTGCGGCCTGCTCATCATGAACACCACGCTGGGCACGGGCGACGTACCCTTGTCCCCGGGATTTCTGAGCTGGCGTGAGATGTGCGCAAAACACCCGGAATTTGACGTGGCACGTCTGTTCGCCCGGGGGAACCCGCATCTGAGTGAACAGGAATGTGCAGCCTACAACGCGCCGTTTCCTGACCGCGGTCACCGCGCGGCCCTGCGCGCTTTTCCAGCCATGGTGCCCGAGTTTCCCGATTCCGAGGGGGCCGACCTATCCCGTGCGGCCCGCTCGTTCTGGTCTGATCGCTGGCAGGGCCAGACCCTGATGGCCGTCGGCGTTCTGGACCCGGTGCTGGGCCTGCCCGTGATGCAAAGCCTGCAACAGCTGATCCGGGGTTGCCCGCCACCCATGGAGTTGCCTCAGGCCGGTCATTTTGTGCAGGAGCACGGCGAGTCGATTGCCCAAGCCGCGGTCGCGCATTTCAGGCCCGCATAATGCGTTGGCCACATATCCCCAACCAGGATTCAACCCCGTTACGCTTTCCAAAGTCCGCTGTGCAAAAAAAACATATCTACATCTATTCACCCTCCGGCGCCGTGAGAGACAAGGCCGCCTTCAAAAGGGGCATTGCCCGGCTGAAAACACTGGGCCATGAGGTCGAGGTGGATCAGGACGCACTGGCCAGCTACACGCGCTTTGCCGGTGACGATGAAACCCGGCTTGCAGCCATTCATCGGGCCGCTGCCAGCGGCGCAGACGTGGCGCTGATTTCACGGGGTGGTTATGGGCTCACGCGTATCCTGGGAGGCATCAACTACAAAGCGGTAGCCAAAGCCATCGACAACGGCATGCTGTTTGTCGGGATCAGCGACTTCACTGCCTTTTCGCTGGCGGTGCTCGCCAGGACTGGCAAAGTCACCTGGGCCGGCCCGGGGTTGTGCGAAGGCTTTGGTGTGGGTGGAAAACCTGATGATGCAGATGGCCATGGACACGGAGAAGATGTTGTACCGGACGACATCATGGAGGACTGCTTCAATGACCTGATCACGGGTCAGGGGGAAGGCGCTGGCTGGCGGCAAAACCGTGAACCCGCCGAAAACGCTATGAATTCAGTAGCTACCCACGCATACGCCAAGAGGATCGAAGCCACTTTTCGCATAAAAAAAGCAACTTTCTGGGGTGGCAACCTGTCGATTCTGAGTTCGCTGGTCGGAACCCCTTATTTGCCGACCATCAAGGGCGGTGTGCTGTTTCTGGAAGATGTGGCCGAGCACCCCTATCGCGTGGAGCGAATGCTGACGCAGCTTCTGCATTCCGGCGTGCTGGCCAGGCAGAAAGCGATCATTCTGGGCCAGTTCACTGAATACAAACTGGTGCCACACGACAAGGGCTTCAAGCTGCAAACGGTGGTGGACTGGCTGCGCAGCCAGATCAGGATTCCTGTGTTGACCAACCTGCCATATGGTCACGTTGCTACCAAAGTGGTGCTACCCGTCGGGGCGACGGTTGAACTGGCTGTAGAGGGGAGAGACGCCCTGCTATTCTGGGGCTAGTCAGGAAAAACGTAATTCAGAACACGCTGGAACGGGTATCCAGACTTCGCGGTAACAGGCCCCGGAATTTGGGCGAAAAGCTTTCGACTTTCTGCCGGGCCACGCGCTCACCCTGCATGGCCGACAGTGCAGCCATGATGTCGGCCCGCAGGTACCACAGATCCTGAACGTCCTTGGCATAGCGGACCTTGCGCTCGGTCATGGGAAAAGCCTCACAACCGGAATGTCCCAGGCAATCCAGCATGGCGAGCCGTATTTCCTCAGTTCGCTCAATGATGGATGCACCTTCCTCACGATGACTCCCACCCAGGAAGTGGTTCACGTTATGGAAGATATTTGCAGGTGTCCAACGCATACGGTTTGTATCAAAACCCAATTTGTGTGATATTTATCGCGAGATTACACGCGGACTTTCCTAGACGCAAGGGGGCCCACCCCCTAAACTGTAAAGAATAAACAACAATTAAATCAGTTACTTGCCTGACTCTCATAAAGTTCTACCTGACAAAGGCGTGAGAAGTTGACTTGTTACCCTGCGCGTCTTACCGAATTGACAGGGACGACACCTGATGGCAAGCCCCAAGGCCGAACAAATTTGCAATTCATCAGTGTTCACAAGAGCAGGGCTATGCCCTAAACTCGAAGACAACTTAAGGAAGAGTTCAGGGAATGAGTGTCCGCACGACAGTTGTATTCACGGATCTGATTGGTAGTACCGGCGTCTTTGAAGCGGTTGGAAACCTCAAGGCGACCGAGGTCGTGACACGTTTGACGGGGTGGATTGGTGAAGTTTGTGTCGCTTACGGTGGCCGCGTGGTCAAGACCATGGGTGACGGCGTGCTGGCGGTATTTCCTGAGGGCCCTGAGGCTATCGAGGCCGTTGTCGAGATGCAGCGCAGCCACCAGAAGAACATGCTGCACATGCCGCCCAACCTGCAGATGCCCATTCGCATCGGGGTTGCCAGTGGCGACGTCGAAATCGTTGCAGGTGATTGTTTTGGCGATGCCGTCAATGTGGCTGCCCGTCTGAGCGACCTCACGGGGCCTCACCAGATATGGGCCAACGCAGAGAGTTTGGTGCATGTCAATCTGCGGGATGGTATCCGCATGCGATCACTGGGGCCCATCACCATCCGCGGCCGCGCCGAGCCCTGTCTGGCCTACCAGGTTGAGTGGAAAGAGGGGGAATCAACCGAATTCCTGACCATGCAGGCTGCGCTGGACTCACGGGTTGGCGAGCCACCGTCCGACGTGCTGGGTGGCCAGATCGAGCTCACCTGGCTGGATTCCACCAAAGTCTTCAAGTCTTTCGAGATGCCGGTCCATATTGGCCGCGTTCGGGAGGTTGAGTTTCTGGTCAATGACCCGCGTGTTTCCCGCACCCATGCCCGCATTGATTGGCGCAACGGTAGTGTGATGCTGGTTGATGTCAGCACCTACGGCGTATGGGTCCGCTTTGCGGGTGCCACCTCCGACCTGATCCTGCGGCGCGAAGAATGCGTGCTGCATGGCCGTGGTGAAATTGCGCTGGGTGCCTCGTTCAGCGACCTGAGCGTGCCGACGGTTGCTTTCTCCGTCACCTGAGCCAGCTCATCCATTCATTGAGAAGAGTGGGTGTTCGATTTACTTAGTGTACAGACTTATATTTTAATATTAACATAATATACATCGTATAAAGCAGAATCAAGGGAAAAAGCAACCCCGTAAATCCCGTGAAACCCGCGCCCTGCTTGGCTCCCGCTTCAAAGTCCTGCTGTCCGATACCGGGCTGTCGCATGACGCTGCCGCGAAACTTTTGCAGGTCACGCCCAGAACGATCAAGTACTGGGTTTCAGGGGTCGTGCGGGTGCCGTATGCGGCCTACCGGCTGGTGCGCATCATGAGGGGTTTTGAGCTGCCGTGCGCTGGCTGGGAAGGCTGGCACATGCACTCGGGCAAGCTGTGGAGCCCGGAAGGACACGGGTTCACGCCTGAATGTCAGGGCTGGTGGCACCTACTTGTCAGACAAGCCGCCATGTTCCGCCAGATCACGGACCGGGAACGGCACTTGGACATCGCCCTGCAACGTATGACCACTAGGCCGGGTAGCTGGTCGAACCCGGCAGAACAGCCGCTGGCGGCGTTCAAGCCGGGTTCGGCAAGCGGCCCGGCCGACGCAGTCGGCGGGGCGGCGAAGCCGCCCGGCCTAGATTTATCTCTTAAACACTTTAGAACACACAACACAGAAAACGGGCTCGTACAGAGGGAAGCCGCTCTGCCCTGCCCTTTGTCAGTAAACACTAACAAATAAGGAACCGACCATGAATCCTGTTACATCTGCCCTGTTTGATCTGGAT
>JAABRC010000006.1 GCA_011391115.1 Candidatus Egaibacter danicus
CTGGATCAGCACACGCTGGCCATTGCCGCCCAGGTTTGCCGCAAAGACACCACTGCGGCCGGAGGCATTGTCCGAATCGTCTATGGCTCGGGTACCAACACACACGACCTCGATTTTGAGGAAGCCGCGCCGGCCATCGTCAAAATTCTGGCCGCTTTTCCACAGGTGCGATTCCGCCTCGCTGGCACGCTGAATTTGCCAGCCAGCTTCATGCCTTTTGAAAGCCAGATCGAGCGCCTGCCGCTGTGTGGCTATGAAACTTACATGGCCAGCCTGGCGGAGTGCGACATCAGCATCGCACCGCTTGAAAACGCCCTTTTCAATGATGCCAAGAGCAACATCAAGTTTCTTGAGGCCGCCATCCTCAAGCTGCCCTCGGTGTGCTCGCCACGTGCCGCTTTTGCGCAAGTGATGGTTCACGGCGTCAATGGTTTTTTGTGCGCAACCGATGCTGAATGGGAGGCGGCTCTGGCCCTGCTCGTGACCGACAGCGTCAAACGGGCCCAGCTTGGTTCGGCTGCCTACCTGGACGCCATGCGCCTCTATGCACCGCAAAGTGTTGCCGAGCAACAGGTTTTGCCCCTGCTCGCGCATCACCACCGCAACCCCGACACGCTTCGGGTGCTGAGCGTCAATTGCCTGTACCAACCGCGCTCCTTTGGCGGCGCAACCGTCGTGGCAGAGGAGCTGAACAAGCGGCTCAATGCCTATGATGGTTTCGAGGTGCATGTCTTTACCGCCTTGCCGTCTGCTACGGGGGCTGCCTACTCCTGCCGCCGCTACGAAGCAGACGGGATCAATGTCTTCGGCGTGGTTTTGCCGGAGTCGCTCGATGCCAAGGAGCAGTTTGAGAACCCCCATTGCGTCAGCGCCTTTGCCAGTGTGCTGGCCGTGCTGCAACCCGATGTCGTCCACTTTCATAGCATTCAGGGTCTTGGCGTCGGCCTGCTCGATGTTTGCGCGCAAAAGGGCATTGAATATGCCGTGACCTTGCATGACGCCTGGTGGCTGTGCGGTAGGCAATTCATGGTCAACAAGCAGGGCAGGTCTTGCGGCCAGGAAACCATCGACCTCGGTGTCTGCGCTACCTGTGTTGACAGCCACCACTTGAATTTGTACCGGAGCAAGCGCCTGCATGACGCGTTGCACAAGGCTGCTGCACTACTGGCGCCAAGCCGTTACTTTGCGGATTTTTACCGGGTCAACGGGTTTGCCAATGTGCAGGTCAACAAGAACGGCATCGTCAAGCCGGGCGCTGCCATGCGGTTGCAGCACAGCGGGAATCTCAGGTTTGGCTATGTCGGAGGCAACACGCAAATCAAAGGCTTTCACCTGGTCAGGCAAGTGTTCTCTGAACTGGCTGGCACCAAGGCCACCTTGGTGCTGGTTGACAACACGCTGAACCTGGGCTTTTCATCCTTCGGCCCGCAGGACCTGGCTGGGCTGGCTGGTGTGGAGGTGGTGCCTGCCTACACGCAGCGCACGATCGACGCGTTTTTTGCCGGCATCGATGTGTTGCTCTTTCCCACACAAGGGAAGGAGAGTTTTGGCTTGACTGTGCGCGAGGCGCTGGCGCGCAACGTCTGGGTGATCACAACCGACGCCGGTGGCGTGGCTGAAGACATCGTGCCCGGGCGCAACGGCTACCTTGTGCCGTTTCTTGACACCGGTGAAGGCCTCAAGCAGGCGGTGCTCGACACCCTGGCCCATTACGAGGCCATTCGCCCAGGCGAACCCATCGCGCTGGGTGCTACCGTCATCACCCTGTTCGAAGACCAGGCGGCTGAACTGGCGGCCATTTTCAGGCGTGTCAGGGCATATTGATGCGCGGGTTGACAGCGCCATTACGCGCCCTCAGGCGCATGCAGCTGGCCATTGCGCGCCTTGGTGGGCTGTCCAATGCAGTGGCTGCCACCGTGCAAGTCCTTCGGCAAGAGGGTTTGGCAGGTGCGTGGTGCCGCATCATGATCAGCACCTCGCCGCCGCCCGTGGTGCCTGCGCCCGGCTCGGGAGAATTTGACAGAAACGACTATGCGCAGTGGATACTGCGATACGACACGCTGACCGACGAAATACGTGCCAACTTGCGCGCAAGCGCCAATGGTCTGGACCGCCAGCCGCTGATTTCAGTGATCATGCCGGTGTACAACCCCAAGCCAAAGTGGTTGAAGGAGGCGATTGAATCGGTGCGCCAGCAGATCTACCCGCACTGGGAGCTGTGCATTGCCGACGACGCCTCCACCAACCCGCGGATTCGAACCATTCTGCAGCGCTACGCTCGCGAAGATGCGCGCATCAAGCTCATTGTTCGCGCGCAAAACGGGCACATTTGCGCCGCCTCCAACAGCGCCTTGCAGCTTGCCACAGGGACGTGGATCGCGCTGCTGGACCACGACGACCTGCTGCGCGAGCACGCCCTGTTCTGGGTTGCCGATGCCATCAACCGGCACCCCGAGGCGCGACTCATCTATTCCGATGAAGACAAAATCGATCAATCTGGCCAGCGGTCTGACCCGTACTTCAAGTGCGACTGGAACGTCGATCTGTTTTATTCCCAAAACATGATCTCGCATCTGGGTGTCTATGACGCCCCGACCGTGCGCGCGGTCGGCGGCTTCAGGTCGGGGCTGGAGGGCTCGCAGGATTACGATCTTGCCCTGCGCTGCATCGAGCGCATGACACCCCGGCAGATTCATCATATTCCCAGGGTGCTGTACCACTGGCGCGCGCATGCCGGCAGCACGGCGCTGTCGGGCAGCGCCAAACCCTATGCGGTGCTGGCCGGTGAAAGAGCGCTGAACGAACACTTCGAGCGCCAGCACACAAGCGCCAGCGCCGAGTTTGCGGGTTGCGGCTATCGGGTGCGCTACGCACTGCCTGCGGCCTCGCCGCTGGTGAGCCTCATCGTGCCAACCCGAAACGCGTTGGCACTGCTCCAGCCCTGTGTGGCCAGCCTCCTCAGCAAGACCAGCTATGCCAATTACGAACTGTTGATTGTTGACAACGGATCCGACGACCCGGCAACGCTTGCGTATCTGGATTCGCTCAAGGCCGAACCGCGGGTACGCGTGCTGCGCGACGACCGTCCCTTCAACTATTCGGCGCTGAACAACGCCGCTGTGTCGCTTGCCCGGGGCGAACTGGTGGGCCTGCTCAACAACGACCTCGAGGTGATCTCGCCCGACTGGCTGTCCGAGATGGTCGGCCTGGCCCTGCAAGCCGGTGTCGGCGCCGTGGGCGCCAGGCTCTGGTACCCTGACAACACGCTCCAGCATGCCGGGGTGGTGCTTGGGCTGGACGGTGTGGCCGGGCACGCGCACAGCAAACTCGGGCGAAGCGCTTACGGCTATTTCTCGCGCGCCTGCCTGGCCCAGAGTTTTTCTGCCGTCACGGCGGCCTGCCTGGTGATCCGTAAGGCCATCTACCAGGAGGTGGGTGGCTTGAACGCAACGGACCTTGCCGTCGCCTTCAACGACGTCGATTTCTGCCTGCGCGTACGCGAGGCGGGGTATCGCAATGTCTGGACACCCTTTGCCGAGCTGTACCACCATGAGTCTGCCAGCCGGGGCCATGAAGACACCCCAGAAAAGCAGGCGCGCTTCAACGGCGAAGTGCAATACATGAAACAACGCTGGGGCGAACAGCTGTTGACTGACCCGGCCTACAACCCCAACCTGACCTTGATCGGCACAGACTTCAGTCTGGCCTGGCCGCCCAGAGCCACCCCGCTGGCCTGAGCCATGCCCATTGCCATGAACAAACCCCAGTTGACCGAGTTGACCAGTGCGCGGTTCGCTGCCGCCATGGCGGTCTTGCTGGGGCATTTTGCCGACCTGCTGGCCCTGCCGCCGCTGCTGTCGCAATTCATCAGCGGCGGCATTGGCGTCAGCTTCTTTTTTGTCCTGTCCGGGTTCATCCTGTGCTACAGCATTGGGACACCTTCAGTGGCGGCCTCAGCACCGCAAAATTTCGCCGCTACTTTGTGGCCCGCATCGCCCGCGTTTATCCGTTTTGTGTGCTGGCTCTGCTACTGATCACCGGCCTCTACTTGGCCCTGGCGGCCTGGCGCGCCGACTTGGTCAATTTCCCAGCCAATCCGCTCGTTTCATGGCTGGCCAACCTGCTCGCCGTGCAGACCTTTGCCCCCACGCTGGCCACCCAACAATTCTGGAACGCACCCGGCTGGAGCATCTCGACCGAATTTGCCTTCTACCTGCTGCTGCCTTTGGTTCTGGCGGGCGTCGCCAGATACATCCGCGACGGCACGGGCCTGGTGCTGCTGCTGTTGCTTGCCATCACCTTTGGCGCCCTGGCGCAAGCCCTCATGCTGCTATTGGCACTAGGGTTCGGCTGGGACCAGGCCTACTGGGTTGACACAGTAGCCTCGCGCCACGTCATCTGGCGCCTGCCGGAGTTTCTGACTGGTGTCATTGCCGCACGGCTCCTGTTTGGCCACCATCTTGGCTGGCTGAACTGCAGCCGCAACTGCAATGCGCTGCTACTGGCGAGCCTGGCCGCGGTTTGGCTCATGAACCTGCTGCCTTGGCCGGCCGACCCGCGTGTGTTCGTGTTCATGCGGCAATTTCGCCTGGACATCGGCTACATGCTGCCATTTGCCGGGGTCATTGTTGCCTTGGCGGCGGGCCCAAGCTTTCTATCAACGCTGTTGCGGCAGCCCGTGTGCGTGCTGTTGGGCAATGCAAGCTACGCCCTGTACATCTTTCACTGGATCCCGTGGACGGCGCTGACGGCCCTGAAATCGGCCGGCATCGCGGTGCACCCGTTGGCAGTGGTGGCGGTCATTGTTGTTACGCTCCTTGCTTCCATCGGGGCCTACCTCTGGTTTGAGAACCCGGCCCGCAATTACTTGCGGCACTACTTTGGCTAGCCATGCGCCGTGCAACAGCCAAGCGCGCAAAGTCCAAGTAGTTCAGTAAAAAAGGGCGGAATACACACAGGCATGGTTGCAATCAGGTACATTGCAAACCTGAGTTATTTGGGGAAAAGGGCGTCGCTTTTCCGCCTACACAACTTGTCTTTATTCTAGGGAAATTGGTATGTATAAAAATTGGTCGACGCTTGTCAAAATGACCCTGAACCGGCTTGGCGCACTGCTTCTTGCCGGTGCCAGCCTGGTGATGGCATCCACAGGATTGCACGCTCAACAGCCTGGCACGAGCGTCGAGGGAATTTTGAACACCGTATGGGGCGACCCGCACCCAGAACTCGGTGCAGCCAGTGCAATGCTACATACGCTGGTATTGCCAGATGGCAATTCGGTAGCGCTGGACATGAATGGGCAAGATAACCTGGCCGTGTTCTACTTTGGCAAGCGTGTGCTTGTTTCCGGACAGACGGTGGCAAAGCAGATGGGATTAGCGCAGGGGCAGAGTCCATTGACCATCGTGGTTGACACCATCGCCCCGGTCCAGATGCAGCAAAGCCTGAGCCTGGCTCCCGGCGTGTTCGGAACGAAGAAGGTTATCTACCTGTTGCTTAAATTTTCTGATGATGTGGCGGTGCCGCACCCACCGCTTTTTTTCACCAACCTCAACAATCCTGACACGCCCCCCGTGGGCGAGGCGAGTCCCGCGACCATCAACGGGTTTTTTAAAAAAACTTCCTGGGACCAGTTCTCATGGATTGGTGATGTTGGTGGGCAGGGTGGGGTAGGCGCCGCGGGCGGCTGGCTGACGCTGCCACATCCCAAAAGCTACTACGCGCCTTGTGGCTGGAGTAGCGCCTGCGCAAATCTGCAAGCCGTAAGCGAGGATGGCACAGCGCTTGGCAGGGCGCAGGGCATTGACTTCAAAAATTATGACAACATCAATTTTGTTTTGAGCAATGACCTTGATTGCTGCGCCTGGGGCGGGGGCTACTACAGTTCGGTCGATGCCAGGCTTTATGGCGCCACCTGGGAACCCCCGTGGGGGCAGGAAACCGGAACCTATGCCCACGAAATGGGACACAGCCTGGGCTTGCCGCACTCTGGCTGGGTTTATCAGGCCTATGACAGCCCGTGGGACATGATGAGTGCCCGGATGGCCGCCCAGAACTCTATTTGCGGCTCGTATGTGTCCAAAAACTCGGGTACCTCAAATGATTTGTATTGCAGCGAACCCGGCGACGGTTACATCACCGCGCACAAAGACCATCTGGGCTGGATCCCCGTTGCCAACCAAATTGTGACCAGTACCAGCGAGACCATCACCGCGACTCTGGAGGCTGGGGCGCTGCCGCTCAGCGCGCTGCCCAAGGTCATGAAGATTTGCATTACCGGGTTGCCATGCAGTGGTGCAAGCGCACATTACTTTACTGTCGAAGCGCGAGTCAAAGCCCTGGGAGCACCTTCACAGTATGACAATGGTCTTCCCAATGAAGGCATCATCATCCACGAATTCAAGGGCGACCGGCCTGCCATCAGCGGTACTTGTTTTTTCAATTCCCAATCTGGTTGGGCCTTGCCCATAGATTCAAGCCCAAACGATTACGACTCGGTCAATTGCAACCAGGGCGGCCGCAGTTATCCCGACTTCGCCCTCTACAACGCCCAGTGGAGTCCGGGCCAGACCTATTCCAACAGCAGTTACGGATTCAGCGTTTCAGTGCTCAGCCGTGCCGGATCGACGTTTGATGTGGCTCTTGTCGGTACCCCTGAAAATCCCCGCCTCTCCAACATCTCCACCCGTGGCCGCGTGCAAACCGGCGACAGCGTGATGATCGGCGGCTTCATCATCGACGGGGCAACGCCCAAAACAGTCCTGATCCGCGCCCGCGGGCCGTCCCTGTCGGCCTATGGCGTGCCGGGTGTGCTGGCCAACCCGAAAGTTGACCTGTATGCGGGCCAGTCCGTGATCGCCAGCAACGACAACTGGGGCGCAGCGCTGAATGCAGCCAACATCACGGCCACCGGGCTGGCGCCGACCAATTCACTCGAGTCGGCCATCCTGACCACCCTGAGCCCGGGTGCCTACACGGCCATTGTCAGCGGTGTCAGCAACACCTCGGGTGTTGGCATTGTGGAAGTGCTGGAGATGGACAACCCGGCCGCGCCGCTGATCAACATCTCCACCCGGGGCCAGGTGCAGACCGGCGACAACGTCATGATCGGCGGCTTCATCATCGATGGCACCAGTCCGCAAACGGTGCTGATCCGCGCCCGCGGGCCATCCCTGACGGCCTACGGCGTGCCGGGCGTGCTGGCCAACCCGACGATGGACGTGTATTCGGGCCAAGCGGTGATTGCCAGCAACGACGACTGGGGCAATGCGCTCAATGAGGCCGACATCACGGCCACCGGGCTGGCCCCCACCGATCCAATGGAATCGGCCATTCTGACCACCCTGGACCCTGGCGCCTACACGGTGATAATTCGGGGCTTCAACGGCACCAGCGGGGTGGGGATTGTGGAAGTTTTATCTCAATAGGGAATAACAATGAAGATATCTTTTTGGACCAAAATTGCACTGTCTGGCGCCCTCGTTTTTCAGTTTGGGGCAGTACTGGCGACTGTTTCAGAGGCGCAACTTCGCGACTCTGGCGCACGCGTTGTCGCCAACAGCCAGACGGGTGTTGCCCGTTTTGTCGGTTTTGATGCCCCTCTGGTCGCCCGTCAAAAAATTGACGCCGTGCGCCAGCAGATGCCAGCACAGATGGCGGCTGCGCAGCACTTGTCTGATTACGCCGAACTCTTTGGTCTGCGCGATGCTCCCACGGAAACGGCCGTCATCAAACACCGTGATGCCGCAGACGGTCGGTCAATGACCCGCTACCAGCAGAATTACCAGGGTATCCCGGTCATTGGCGGTGAACTGATAGTCAACCAGACTGCAAAGCGCCAGCTAAGCTCAATCAACGGCAGAATATCCCCGCAACTTCAACTCAACACGACACCAGTCATTACATCGCAACAGGCCATGGCCATTGCCCGCCAAGCCATGGCCAAGTGGTACCAAATTGCTGCCAATGAATTTATTGTGCCGGTGCCAACCTTGTCGATTTATGACTCCAGGCTGATATCACCACTGGCAGCGCCGGTGGAGTTGGTTTGGCGGCTTGATGTGACGACCAAAGGCAATTTGCCGATCCGGGAGTTCATGGCCATCAACGCCATCAGCGGGGTAATCACGCTTCACTTCAACCAGGTGCCGCATGCCAAGAACCGGCTGACCTATGACGCCAACAATACTGCCGCTGACCCCGGCACGCTGGTCTGTAACGAATCAAATCCGACCTGTGACGGCGGGGTCGCCGACGCTGTCTATGCCCATCGCTTTGCTGGCGCTACCTATGATTTTTATTCGGCAACGCTTGGTCGCGACAGCATTGACGGTCTGGGCATGACCCTGGTTTCTTTGGTGCGCATTTGCCCAGTGGGGGAGTCATGTCCTTACCAGAATGCTTACTGGAATGGTGTCAAGATGTCGTACGGGGCAGGGTTTGCAGTCGGGGAAGATGTGGTGGCGCACGAATTGACCCACGGCGTAACCGAGAACGAATCCAACCTTTTTTACTATTACCAGGCCGGTGCCATCAATGAATCACTGTCCGATGTTTTCGGCGAACTGGTGCAACAAAATGACCCGACCGGGACAGTCGGCCCGACCACAAAATGGCTAATGGGCGAAGACTTGAGCATAGGTGCCATTCGCAGTATGGCCAACCCAACGCTTTATGGCGATCCAGACCGCATGACCAGTGCCAACTACTACACCGGCTCTGGCGACAACGGTGGTGTTCACAGCAATAGTGGTGTCAACAACAAGGCTGCCTACTTGTTGGTGGATGGCGGCACATTCAATGGCCAAACCGTCAGTGCGATTGGATTGCTGAAGACAATACAAATTTACTACCGGGCGCAGACTTCCTTGCTGACGTCCGGATCGGATTATCTTGACCTTCATAACGCACTCTATCAAGCCTGCCAGGACTTGATTGGCAGCGCGGGCATTGGTGCGGATGATTGTGTGGCGGTACAAAACGCCACGCTGGCTGTTGAGATGAACGCTCAACCAAGTGCCGGCTTCATGCCTGCTGCCGACCTTTGTCAGGCTGGCCAAAGTGTCAGCAGCACCCTGTTTTCGGACGGGTTTGAAAGCGGAACCAGCAATTGGTCATTGACCCATACTGTGGGAGCAGACGACTGGGCCGGAACGACCGGATATGCCGCTACCGGCATTTATTCGCTCTACGGCTATGACCCGGGTTCGAGTTCCGACCTTCGCGCCGCCATGGCCAGCAGCGTGTCGCTGCCAGCCAATGCCTACTTGTGGTTCAACCATGCATTCAGTTTTGAAAAAGATGCCTCAAACTTTTATGACGGTGGTGTGTTGGAGTACAGCAGCGACAGTGGCGCCACTTGGATCGACGCTGGCAGTTTGTACGACGAAGGCCAGAATTATGGCGGCGAGCTTGCTGTCGGCGGTGACAACCCGATAACCGGTCGTTCCGCATTTGTTGGTGAAAGCCATGGCTATGTCTCAAGCCGTTACAACCTTGCGACACTGGCAGGGCAAAGTGTGCGCTTTCGCTGGCGGGTTGGCGCAGATTTAATGGTCGGTGCATTGGGATGGCTTGTTGATGACGTCAAAATCCACGTTTGTGCTGCGGATGTCAATCCGGAAAATCCCCGCCTCTCCAACATCTCCACCCGTGGCCGCGTGCAAACCGGCGACAGCGTGATGATCGGCGGCTTCATCATCGACGGGGCAACGCCCAAAACAGTCCTGATCCGCGCCCGCGGGCCGTCGCTGTCGGCCTACAACGTGCCCGGCGTGCTGGCTAATCCGAAAGTTGACCTGTATGCGGGCCAGACCGTGATTGCCAGCAACGACAACTGGGGCAATGCTCCGAATAAAGCCGACATCACGGCCACCGGGCTGGCGCCGACCAATTCACTCGAGTCGGCCATCCTGACCACCCTGAGCCCGGGTGCCTACACGGCCATTGTCAGCGGTGTCAGCAACACCTCGGGTGTTGGCATTGTGGAAGTGCTGGAGATGGACAACCCGGCCGCGCCGCTGATCAACATCTCCACCCGGGGCCAGGTGCAGACCGGCGACAACGTGATGATCGGCGGCTTCATCATCGATGGTGCCAGCCCCCAAACGGTGCTGATCCGCGCCCGCGGGCCATCCCTGACGGCCTACGGCGTGCCGGGCGTGCTGGCCAACCCGACGATGGACGTGTATTCGGGCCAAGCGGTGATTGCCAGCAACGACGACTGGGGCAATGCGCTCAATGAGGCCGACATCACGGCCACCGGGCTGGCCCCCACCGATCCAATGGAATCGGCCATTCTGACGACTCTGGACCCTGGCGCCTACACGGTGATTGTGCGGGGCTACAACGGCACCAGCGGGGTCGGGATTGTGGAAGTGCTGGCGCAGTAGGGTTGTATGAATGGAGGCAGTATCCCGACACAGTTTCAATGCAGGTCTGACACAGGTCTGACACGGGTCTTGTGCAGCTCGTTGAAATGGAATAGGATTTCGCACGCCACGTTGAAGCAAATGGACAGGGACGTCAATCGAATCGAAAAACACAAGGGGAATTCATGAAATTAATGTCAATTTCGCGACCAGTAACTTCCATGCCCGCCAGGCTCGTGCTTGCGTGTGTCGTCATGGCGGCTAGCCCTCTTTCTCTTTATGCTGCCACATGGCCATCGCTTGGGTGCGCTGGCACGTTGCAAGCCTGCATCGACGCGGCCGCCGTTGGCGAGGTGGTCGAAGTTGCCACCAATGGTCCAATCACTGAAACCCCACAGATCAACGACAAGAGCCTGACGTTGCGCGCTGCTCCCGGATTCATCCCTGTCTTCGCTTCGCCGAACAGCATCGTCGTCGTCGGTGGTGACGTGTCGGCAACGAACGTGGTCGAGGGAATGACCATCACCAATGGCCGCCTCATGGGGATCCAGGGCGGCTCCGGGACGTTCGATGTCACCTTTCGCAACAACGTCATCCTAGACACTTACAGCTATGGCACGGCCATTCAAGTTTACAGTGGCAATGCCCAGCCACCCTACGGCCCGGTCCACTTCGATGTCTCTGGCAACCAGGTCACCGTGAACGGCTTTGATGTGGGCGACCAGGTGGGGGCGATATCGGTGGGTGGTTTTGAGAGCGACGCCAGTGGCCGCGTCGCTGGCAACGTGATCGTCCAGACGGGTGTCTCGACCCAGAATGCGGTGATCGGAGCCTATAACGGCATCCACGCCCTGAGTGTGGACATCCTGGGCAACGACATTAGCGGCCAGGGGTTCAATAATGGCATCTCGATTTTTCAGTTCTCGCCCGGCGGATCAATCACGGCACGGGTCATCAACAACCTATTGCGCGGTGGTCAGATTGATGTTGCCGGACAGCCCGGCGGCATCGGACTCAACGTCAGCGAGGGCAGCGGAGCCTTTACAGTCGTCAACAACACCATCACCAATGGCGCCCGCGGCATCATGGTGGGCGGCCGCAACGACCTTGGCGCCACGATCACCGGTATCCTGGCGAACAACATTGTCAGCGGCCACGCCGGCACAGGCATTTCGATTGACCCCGACTTCGCGGTCACCTTCGCCAATGACCACAATCTGGTGTTCGACAATGGGAGTGAGTACTTCAGCGCCGGGCCGGGCACGCTGTTCACAAACCCGCAGTTCATGGGCCCCAACGATTTTCACCTGCAGGCGATTTCACCGGCCAAAGACACAGGCAATAGTGCTCGGGTCCCGGTCGACATCACCGGCGATCTGGACGGACTTGCCCGTATCAAGGGGCCCGCAGTGGACATCGGCGCCTACGAGAGCGTGACAGCGTCGATCACGCAGGTGCCGACCCTCTCGTCGTTAGGCTTGATCCTGTTGGCGTTGAGTCTGGGCGCCACCGCGCTCGCGCAGAATCGGCGCCGCCAGTAGCAAAGGTAGTCACGGTGATGGAGTACGTTTTTCGGGGACAAGATCAGTAAGCCCGTCGTCCTGTTCGGTCTGAAAACCTTTGCCACGCTGGCGCGCTTTTGCCTGGAGCGCGATGCCGGACGAACGGTCGTGGCGTTTACGGTGGATGCCCCTTATGTATCGACGGACACCCACGAGGGATTGCCGCTGGTGGCCTTCGACGTGCTTTCAACGCGCTTTCCGCCCGCTGGCCATGACATTCTGGTTCCCCTTGGTTTTCGGCAAATGCATGGACTGCGCATCGCGAAATGCGCCCAGGCAAAAGCGATGGGCTACACGCTGACAAGCTATGTGTCCAGCCGGGCGATTGTCTGGCCGGAGACAGCCATCGGCGAAAACGTACTTATCTACGAGCAAGCCAACCTGCAACCCTTCGTCGCGCTCGGGCACGATGTGACCGTGCGCGCAGGGGCAAACATTGGTCACCACAGCGTGGTCGGAGATCACTCTTTTGTTGCTTCAGGCGCAGTCACCGGCGGGAAAGTGACCATTGGTAAGCGTTGCTGGATCGGACTCGGCGCAGTGATTCGTGACGGCGTCAGGATCGCAGACCGATGCTTTATCGGTGCGGGGGCAGTGGTGGTGTCGGACACCGAACCCGACGGCGTTTATGTTGGCAACCCGGCAAAACGGGTGATAGGCAAGACCTCTCGCGACGTCACCATGGGTGGCGACCACTGACCGCCGCGAAGAACGATGACAATGCATATTTGTGTGGTGGGTGCGGGCGCCATCGGGGGCATGTTGGCAGTCCGCCTGTCGCAGGCCGGGTTTCGCATTACCGTGATCGATCGCGGAGCGCACCTGCAAGCCATCCGTACCCGGGGTCTGAAGCTGATCACGGCCGAAGGCAACGAATTGGTCGCGCATGACCTGATCGCTCACTCACGGGCAACCGATTGCGAACCGGCAGACCTTGTGTTCCTGGCTGTCAAAGCCCACGAAATAGCGGCGTTGGCCAGCGATTTACCTCACCTTTTCGGCACCGAGACCCCCATCATCACGGTTCAGAATGGTTTGTCGTGGTGGTATTTCCAACGCCATGGCGGCCGCTACGACGGCGTCCAGCTGGCCAGCCTCGACGCCACGGGGCATATCGCCCGGCACATTCCTTCGCACCGCATCATCGGCTGCGTCGCTTATCCGGCTGCACAAGTCGTTGCGCCGGGAGTCATCCGCCATATCGAGGGAATGCGGTTGCCACTCGGGGAGTTGGATGGGACGAAGTCCGCGCGCGCCACACGCATTGCCGAAGCACTCACCAGCGCCGGCTTCAAGACCCGGGTCATCGTGGATATCCGTGCCGAGCTTTGGCTGAAGGCGTGGGGCGCCCTGTCCTTCAACCCGATCAGCGCGCTGACCGGCGCAACCATGGCTGAAATCTGCCGTTTCGCGCCGACCCGAAGCCTCGTGGACTCGATGATGCGCGAAGCGCAGCAGATCGCTCACTGCCTTGGTATCGAATTTCGCCACACGGTCGAGAAGCGCATTGCAGGAGCCGAGGCTGTCGGTGCGCACAAAACATCGATGCTGCAGGACGCGCAAGCAGGCCGACCGCTTGAAGTGCATGCATTGGTCGGGTCCATCGCCGAGCTGGGACAACTCGTCGGCGTGCCATGTCCCGCCATCACGGCCGTTCTTGCATGCACCGAACTCCTGAACGAGTCGCTCACGCGCAACTCGAAAACAGAAACACATCCGCAGGATGGCAAACCGGTCCACGCCACACCTTCACTCATTGCCATCCCATGAGGCTGGACCCTGATCACCGACAAACCACTCCCATGCAAATTGATCCCCGCGCCTATCTGCACCCTGATTACGTCGCCACGTTTGCCAGTCAGGGCACGCCCAGACGCCTTCGCCACAGCGGTGGATGGATCATCGAACGACGCATTCCGGGTTCTGACCGCTACGACGCGATGGGTCCCTACCCACTCTTCTGCTGCGACGATTGGCGTGGCCTTGCCGCCGATATCGACGAACTCCGTGGCTCGGGCCTGGTCAGCCTCGCGCTGGTCGTCGACCCATTGTCAGGTGCAACCGATGGCAGCCGATTCACCGGTTTTGACATTGTTCGCCCGTTCAAGACGCACTATGTGACTGACTTGACCATTCCGCCCGATGAGGCAATCTCCAGCCACCATCGAATCCGGGCACGCAGGGCATTCAGAGAGCTGGAGTGTGATATTCCACCGTGTCCGCTCGACCATCTGGATGAATGGGTCGGGCTCTACGCGCATCTTGTAAGGCGGCACAACATCACCGGCATGAGGCGGTTTTCTGTCGAGGCCTTTCGGAGGATGCTTGTACTGCCTGGCACGGTTCTGATGCGCGCGCTACGCGATGGAGTCATAGTCGGGGCGCGGATGATTTTGATTCAGGGACATGTTGCGCATGCCCACCTCGCAGCATTCACCGAAACGGGCTATCGGCTGGGTGCCTCGTACTTGCTTAATCGAGCCGCCCTGGATGCTTTTCGTGGCAAGGCTCGCTTCATCAACTGGGGCGGAGGACCTGGCCTTGCCGAAGCCGACAAGAGCAGTCTGGCGCACTACAAACAAGGCTGGGCGACCAATCAATACACTGCGCACTTCCTCGGCGCGATCCTTGACCGTGAAGCCTATACCCGCCTTGCAGGTGGTGAGCAGGCATCTTCCAGCTACTTTCCGATCTACCGGGACGGTGAGTTCGGACGGGATACGGTGGAATAGACCTGACCCAATGCATGAACCCGAGTTCTTGTACACAAATCCGCAGTTCATAGGTTAGAACGACTTTTTCCTGCAGGCTATTTCACCGTCAAAACAAATCAGCAAAAGTGCGCAGGCCACTGCACCTTCGGTGAGTTGACTTTAAAAGCAAAAATGCCCACAGTAGTGGGCATTTTTTAGTCGTCTGACTCTTTCAGTGCATTCGCCGACGCAGGGTCACAAAGGCACCCAGCGCCATCAACGACGACAAGATGATCATGCCCCATTCGGATAGGGTAGGAATCGGCGCGGGTGCGACCGATGATGCTGACAATTGATCAGAAGTAAAGTTGTACGTACAACGCGCTGCTGCGCCGTTATTATCTTGGGCCATGAGAATGACCGCAGAATTTGCGGGCGCCATAAAACTGAAAGACTGAGTTGTGGAAGAGCCAACATCCCCCAGATAGTTTTGCGAGAGATCAGCAGGGTTGAAAGAACCAGCGTAAGCAGTGAGGTGGACGTTTGTATCACAAGTGCCAACATCAAATGAAACGGTCACGCATTGAGCTGGTCCATTGTTGTAATAAGTATGTGTTCTGTATGCATATGTCCCAGCGATGACACCCGGAAACCCCTTCATTGGCTCGCATACTGAAGGCACAGCATCGCGGAAAAGGCGATTGTCCATTGTCAACTCGGTTCCATCGAACGTTCCGGTGCCGACCAAGGCTGAAACGCCAGCGGGGGCCATTTGCTTAGGAACAGCGAGGATGCCAACGTCGTTCACTGCTGCAATGGCAGAAAAGGACACGCCCATAAGAACCGAAACCAAGATTTTTGACATTTTTGCAAGAACCATTTAAATCTCCTCTTGTTGAATATGCAATTCTATGGGTATCTGATCTTTATTAATTGAAATTAATGTCGGGGTTTACCCGGGTAGCAGCAAAGTTTCGCCACTCCCACCAACCAGGGAAAACTGCCATTGATCGGCCTTTTAGCCCATCAGTATGGGCTCGGAATCACCTCTGGCGGCGCAGCCGCATCAGCGCAAACAGGGCCAGCATGCCAGCCAGCAGCATGGTGCCCCACTGGGACAAGGTTGGAATGGGCTTGGTCTCCATCGGTGCGGCGTTGACCCACTGGCTGCCAATGAGTGCGGCCATGAACGCTTTGGAGTCGTCTGTAAAGAAATCGCTATCCTGCCAATCTGCTTCGAGCAAATACAGCATGCCCGCAGCCCCCTGGGGTCGGATGGCAAACATCACGGCCCCGTTCAGCGCGCCACCCAATGCAGTCACGGCAGGTTCTCCTGTAACCAGGGCATTCAGGCTGTACCCGCAGCTGGCTTCATCGGAAAGTGTTTCCGCAATATTGTTGGCCACCCAGAAAGGATGCGTGGGGTTGAGTTTGACTTGCGGCATGGCGTTGTCATAACAGTCTCCATACCCGGCGCCTTGTGAGTAAGCCGTGCCGTAAATGGCGTTGTAAACCTCATCGGATATCGAATACTCCGTAATGATCTTGCCGCCGCCATTGAGATAGGCAAGCCAGGCGGCGCCATTCCCGGCCACGGTGCCGCTTCGGGTAACCAGCATCGCCTGCGTGCTCGCCGTCGGTGCGCATCCAGTCACTTCGGTATAAGGACCGGCAGCGCCATACAGGTTGGCACCGGCTCGGTCCGTGCTACCGCAAAACATGATTTCGGTGAGCTGGGCGCTGGCGGGAGCAGACATCAGCATCAGCACGGCAGCAGCCAGTGCAGCGCTTAAGCGCATGGCAAGAGTTTTGGATAGCGCGTACATTTTTTCGTTCTCCATGGAAACAATGGTGATGATATTTGGTTGATATTCGATGACAACCAACATTTTCTCCCTGGAGTCCGCACTTTCGCAAGGACTAGACCTATCTGCGAGCTGCAATTTTTGTTCGACTGTTGCGAATTCGCTGCGATCATGGCGACGCGGTTGTAAATTGTTCACGAAATAATTGACGGGCCGTTACACTTTCTGGGCTCCGTCGGTCATAGTCATAACCCGTCAAATTCAAGAAGGTAAATCATGAAACTAGGGAAACTTTTGGCATCAGCCTTGTTCTATGCGCTCGTTGTTTCTAGCAGCCATGCTGCAATTTATACAGAGGCAGGAGATGCAGGACAAACGCTGGGCACCGCCCAGTCGGTTGCTGCTAACACGACACAAATCAACGGCACACTTGGAGTAGCAGGAGACGTTGATTTATACAAACTGGTGTTTGCCGCCAATGCGACAGTGACCTTTTATGCGCCAGCCTCGAATATAGACAGCAACTTGATTCTGTTTGATGCTGCCGGCCATGGACTTTGGGGCGATGACGACGGTGGCGGCGGTCTTGACAGCCAGATTGTCTTTAACGTGACGCCCGGCACGTACTACCTGGCGTTTGGCGACAACAATATCGCGGCAAGAGATTCATCAAACAACGCTTTTTGCTCGAATGATGATGGTGATTGCACCGACGACCCGATCAGTGTGCTGGATAATTTTTATTCCGCCGGTACCGATACCGGCCCATACACGATTACCCTTTCCTCACCCGCTGGAGGCACATCAACGACTCAAGCCATCCCAACGCTGAGTGAGTGGGGGATGATCTTGCTGGCTGGTTTGCTGGCTTTGGGCACCGCCTTGACAATGCGCCGCCAGCGCAGATGAGTGTGAGTCGTTCCGCGACGAAATTACCCAGCTACTGCGCCAGCACCTCCACAATGCCAACCCCGGTGGCGCTGTTGAAGCCCCGCACGATCACCGTGTAGGCGACAGGGTCCAGGATGGTCAGAATGGCCGATTTCATTGCCTCGGTGGGAGCCAACCCAGTGGGGGTGATGTCGGCTGCATTGGGCGGAAGGCCAACATGCAATTGGCGTAAAGCGCAGACAGAGTCGTGACTGATCAAAAATATAGCATGCACATGGTTGATATTGCCTGGGTGCTTAACTCTGGGCTGTAATGTGGAACCAAGAGTAAATTTCTGACGGCTTGTGCCGACCTTTCACTCAATGCCTGGACGGATCGTCTGGTGCTTGCACGTCGAGTAAGGCAATGCGTTGATTGAGCCGGCGCAACTGGCGCTCAAGCCGGGTTTGCGTGATGTCGGAGTAGAGCGATTTGATCAGCAGTACTAAAACGGCCCCCAGCAACAGTGCCGTTGGTGGATAGCTGATACCTACCCAACCGGCGATGCGGTCAATCAGCCCGGGCCACAGCCCCAAAACAGCGGCTAGTGTGGCGACCACAATCCAGAACAGCCCATGCAGAATGTAGATGTGGTCGCGGCGCAACAAATAAATAATGACGATGGCCAAGCCCAAGCCAAGCAGACTGGTGGTGATTTGTAAATTGACCATCAGGGTTTTGTCGCCGGTTGGGTCGCGGTGGATGGCTGGGCCAGCAATTGCTGAAGTTTCAGATAGGCCGGGTTGTTGGCCTCAGACCGTAGTGCCATTGCCAGGTCTTGCGAACTGGCCAGGTGGTCGCCCTTGGCATAGTGGATCAGGGCACGTGCGTAATATGCGGGACCGGTGGGCCGCTCGGCAATGGCAGGATTCAGAATATCCAGTGCAGCACCAAATTCTTCTTTGCCCGCGTAGGCCATGCTCATACCAACTTTGTAACGCTGCTTGTCCGAATTTTGTCGAATGAGGATGCGGTAGGCAGAAATGGCCGCATCGTAATTCTTGCTGGCTTGCGCTGACTCGGCTTGGCGCATGCGTGTGAACTCGGTGGCCTCTTCGGTCTGCGGGTGCGCCAAAGCTTGTGTAAAACTGGCGTGGGCCGGGGCAAACTGCCCCAGCGCATATTGCGATTCGCCGCGTTGGTAATAAAGTGCTGCTTCTGTAAAACCTTTGGCCTCGGCCTTGGCAAAGTTGTCTAGCGCCAGCAGGTGCTGGTCGAGTTGTTGCAAACTCACCCCCATGTTAAAGCGCGCTGACCCAAGCGGTTCACCCAACGTTTCGGCTTGGGTAAACAGATATAGCGCATCTTGGTATGAGCCGGCCTCGAATTTTTCGGTTCCCAAATTGAGAAAGGGCCGCCAACGGCCCACGGCACTGGCTGGAGCATGCAAGTCGATCTTGTCAGCGGCGTCAAGCCAGGCCACGGCGGGGTTGCGCAAGCTGTGTATGCGGTCAAAGCTGAATGCAGCCAACACGCCCACCAGAATAAGCACCAAAGCATCAACTTTGCGATTTGAAACGCCCACCATTGGCAACGCCAGCAACAAGGGTAGCGCCATAGACCAAAGGTAACTGCGGTAAAGCACGAATGGGTCTTGCAACCAGACCGTCGCAAATTCGGTGAAAAACAAAAGGCAGGGCAGCAGCAGGCCAAGCCCAACCAATCCCCATACATCGCTGCGCCGCAAGACAAGCCATGCAGACCCCAGCAACAAGCAGAGCCAGGCAACGGCGCCGATCAGGCTTGCACTGATCAGGGTCAGCGGAAACGCCGGACGGATGTCGATCGACATCCAGTCCACATAAGGCAGCAGCCACATCAGGCCATATTTGAAAAACAGCCCTGCCTGGTGGACGATGCTCAACAGATAAAGATGCTGGTGGATGCCAGGCTGAAGTTGTTCAAGTTGCAGGGCAAAGGCGCGGCTGGTTTCATCGAACACGGCACCTACGATGGCACCGTACTGGCTGTAGAGCACTGCGCCCATGGCAACAAGCAGAGCAGCAGCCAGGCTGATCGCAGCAATAAGCCGCAGGATGGGAGGACGTTTGATGAAGACAAAAAGTGGCACGGTCAGCAGGATGGCGGTCACGGCATGCTCTTTGGCTGCCACCCCGAGCAGGTAGCACACGAAAGCAGTCACAAACCAGACGGGTCGCCCACTGACAAGCCCGCGTACAAACCCCAGGCAGGCGAGAACTACAAACAAGGTAGCCATCAAAATGGAGCGCTGAATCAGGTAGGCCACTGCGTAAACGGCAACGGGGTTAAAAGCCCATAACGCCACTCCCGTGCGCGCTGCACCAGGAAACGATGATGCAAAATATGGCTGACTTTTTTGCCCATCACTCCAGGCGGCACGCTCAAGCAACGCAAGCACCAGCGCATACAGCGCCAGCGCCGTGGCAATGTGCAAGCCTATGTTGAAAAGGCGTTGACCTGGCCAGTTTTCACCTAAAATATTATGGATCCAGACAAAACTGCTGTACGACACCAGCCGGGTTTTGAATTGCAGCAGGCTGCCGTAGTGCGCAAAAATGGTGCCGTCGGTCAAGCGGCCATCGTCAAACACCAGTTGGTTGTCCAAGCCGAAGGCATACAACATTAAAATACCGGCTGCCAGGGCGACCGTGTACAGCGCGTTGGTAGATTTAGGCGTCATGCCAAATGATGTGATGGGTTAGTTTGACTCATTTTTAATTGTAGGTGGTCGATTGAAAAGGACTTTTGTAGTGGGTTTTCCATATTTGTTGCGACACACCGCCATGGTCAGTCTGTTTGCCCTGCTGTTTGCAGGTTTTCACAGCGCGGCATCTGCTGATGTCTGGAAGTACGTCGATGCAAACGGTGTTACTCAATTTACCAATGAGATGCCACCCAGGAAGGCAGAGTTGGTGATTCATTCAAGTCCTGAATCGTCCGGAACGGCACGTGCAAATGCTGCACCAATGCCGCACACGTCAGCCCATACCACGGTAGCCGTTATCGATGGGTTGCCCGCGTACAAGGCGGCACAGGGCAGCATCAGTTCGGCTTCACAAGCGTATGGTGTTGATCTGGATCTGATCAAGGCAGTAGTAGCCACAGAATCTGCGTTTAACCCGGGTGCCGTGTCCAACAAAGGCGCAGTTGGCCTGATGCAACTGATGCCCGCAACGGCCAAGCGTTACGGCGTAAAGGCTGATCCGGGCGCAACGATGGTCAGCAAGCTCAAAGACCCGGATTTGAACATTCACACCGGTACCCGTCACTTGGCCGACTTGCTGCGCATTTATGGTGGCCAAACCGAGTTGGCTCTGGCCGCCTATAACGCCGGCGAAGGTGCGGTGGCGCGTGCCGGTAACCGCATTCCCAATTACAAAGAGACCCAGACCTACGTGATAAAGGTCATGGCGGTTTACCGCGCGCTGCAGGCTCGGGCCGTTTAAGTTCCCACCAGCCGCACCCTGACACTTTTCCCCTTGACCTTGCCGGCATTGAGCTTGTCCATGGCTTCTTTGGCAATGTCGCGCTGCACCGCCACGAAGGTGGTGAACTCGGTCACGTTGATCTTGCCGATCTGATCGCGGCTGAAACCGGCGTCGGCCGTCAGGGCGCCCAGCACGTCGCCGGGGCGGATTTTTTCTTTGCGGCCGCCCAGAATCTGAAGCGTGACCATGGGCGGCAGCAACGGGCCTTTGCCGGTGGGCGTGAGTTCTTCGACCTTGTGCCAAACCGATTCGAGTTTTTGGTATTGCTCGATCTTGCCGACCGCGCCCATTTCGTACATGGCGGCCAGGCTCAGCGCCAGGCCGGATTCGCCGGCGCGCCCGGTGCGGCCGATGCGGTGCACTTGGACCTCGGGGTCGGGCGTGATGTCGACGTTGATCACGGCACTGAGTTCCTTGATGTCGATCCCGCGCGAGGCCACGTCGGTCGCCACCAGCACAGACGCACTGCGGTTGGCAAACTGCGCCAGCACCTGGTCGCGCTCGCGCTGCTCCAGTTCGCCGTAAAGCGCCAGCGCGCTGAACCCCTGCTGCTGCAGGTAGCTGACGAGGTCTTTGCATTGTTGCTTGGTGTTGCAAAACGCCAAGGTGCTGATGGGGCGGAAGTGGTTCAGCAGCTTGGCCACCACCTCAAACCGGGTGGGCCGGGTGACCTCGTAAAAGCGCTGCTCGATC
>JAABRC010000060.1 GCA_011391115.1 Candidatus Egaibacter danicus
TTCAGCCAGGGAACGTGAGAGAACGATATGTCCGTCCAGAATAGCCCTGGCCGCGTCAGCAATGGGGTCTTGCTGGTCATCGCCCTCCGACAAAACGGTGTAAATAGCTGTAATGGAACCAACCCCATTCAGACCATTCCCACTGCGCTCAACCAGTTGTGGCAGCTTCGCAAAGCAGGATGGCGGGTAGCCCTTTGTGGCTGGCGGTTCGCCGATAGCAAGGGCAATTTCCCTCTGAGCCATGGCATACCTTGTCAATGAATCCATCAACAAAAGCACATGCTTCCCCTTGTCGCGAAAATGCTCCGCTACCGCCGTGGCGTAGGCTGCACCCTGCATCCGCAGGAGAGGCGGCGCATCCGCTGGTGCAGCAACCACAACAGACCGAGCCCGTCCGTCCACACCCAGTATGTCCTCGATGAATTCCTTGACCTCGCGGCCTCGCTCACCAATCAATCCCACCACAATGACGTCTGCCGCCGTGTAGCGCGCCATCATTCCAAGCAGGACACTCTTGCCAACACCTGAGCCAGCAAACAACCCAATGCGCTGGCCTCGCCCAACTGTCAGCAGCGCATTGATCGCCCTCACCCCCGTATCCAGTGGTTCCCGCACTGGCGCACGATCCATTGCGTTGATTTGCCTTCTGTCCAGCGGCAGTGAGGTCACATCTGAAATGGGGCCCAGCTTGTCCATCGGCGAACCGTTCGGACCGACCACACGTCCCAACAAGCCTTCACCCAACGGCAAGCGGAGCATTCCGGGGTGAGAGTCACGACTGGCCTGTCTCTTTTCCCGAAGTCGGGGGACCGCAACATAAGCCGCGGCTGGCACCACGGTAGCGCCACTTGACAAGCCATGCGTATCCCCCGCAGGCATCAAATAAGCGCGATCACCGGCAAATCCGACTACTTCAGCCAATATGGGTAGTTGGGAGGTCATGGCAACCAGACACTGCGAACCAACCGGCACGCGGATGCCGGTGGCCTCCAGCACCAGACCTGTTAAACGCGTTAGCGTGCCTCTGACTTCAAGGGGATTTGAAGCACTTACCCTCTGACGGGCTCCCTCAAGAAAATCGCGCCAGATGGCTTCCGACTGGCTAGGCATTCGATGGTTCTCCCCAAGGGGTATCCAGGCCAAGCGTCGCCACGGCGCGCATCCATCGCTTCTCGATGGTCCCGTCCACCAAGGTACCTGCGCATTCAACAATACATCCGCCTTGCTGCACTGCTCCATCACCCAGTAGTTTTAGATCGAACCCCGGAAATTCAGCGCCGATTGTTTCCTGCAGGTTAGCCAGGTCGAGAGGATTCAGCCTCACACGCACGGCCTTCCCGTCGCCAGTAATCAAGCTGAGTGCATCACGAATAACCGGCTGCAGCGTCATCGGATCAACGGATACTTCTTGACGAATAACACTTTTGGCTAATTCGCATGCCAAGGCCAAAACACCATTGGCAATAACCTGTTCGGCCGACTGCAATTGAGTCTGAGCCGACTCAAAAAGCTTTACAAAACTGCGCGCATTTGCAATTTCCTGATTGCGCACAAAGTCTTCTATCTGACGCTGTGCATCCAGAGTTGCAAGCGCGTGCCCCTGGGCAAATCCTTCGGCATAGCCTTCCTGCCTGACAGTTTCAGTGTGGGCAGGATCTGACTTGTTGTCACGCGCTTTCAGTTGCGCCGCAAGATTGCCGGAAGCCGAATCAACTGAACTGAAGCGCCACTGCGCAACATCATCAATCTCGTCGCCGGGGATGAATCGGGTGTAATTTTTCATGATCAAACCATGGCGTCGTCGCCACCACCACCGATGACAATGGTCCCCTCATCAGCCAGTCGCCGGACGGTCTTGAGAATCTCCTTCTGCTGAGCCTCGACTTCGGACAATCGCATCGGGCCACGTGACTCAAGATCTTCCCGCAAGGTTTCAGCAGCCCGCGACGACATGTTCGCCAGAAATTTCTCCTTGAGCTCCGGCTGAGCGCCTTTCAAGGCGACGATCAATGTGTCCGAAGCAACTTCCTTGAGGACCATCTGAATGGCTTTGTCATCCAGCTTGATGACATCATCGAACACGAACATCTTGTCCATGATTTTCTGGGCAAGATCTGCATCGTGATTGCGTATGGATTCGATGACCGTGCTCTCAATAGCCGTTCCCATCAAATTGATCATTTCTGCAGCCGTCTTGATCCCTCCCAGTGAAGCCTTGCGGATTTTGTCTCCGCCTGCCAGCACCTTGTAGAGAACCTCGTTCAGGTCTTTGAGCGCGGTAGGTTGGATGCCCTCCATCGTTGCAATGCGCAGCATGACTTCGCCGCGCTGGCGTTCGGCCAGCTGTTTCAGGACATCCGCGGCCTGGTCATAGTCCAGGTGAACCAGAATAGCAGCGACAATTTGCGGGTGCTCATTTCGCAACAACTCTGCAACCGACTGTGGGTCCATCCACTTCAGGCTCTCAATCCCTGAAACATCACCACCCTGCAGGATTCGATCAATGAGCAAAGCCGCTTTATCGTCACCCAATGCGCGTTTCAATACAGAGCGAACATAGTCGCCGGAATCGGAAACCAGCAGACTCTGGGATGCGGCCACACTGGTGAATTTCCCAACGATCTCGTCAACACGCTCCCTTGTCACTGAAATGGTTTTGGCAATGGCCTCGCCCAATTTCTGAACCTCTTTGGGTGACAGATGCTTGAATACCTCGGATGCTTCTGCCTCCCCAAGGGACATCATCAGAATTGCTGCGTCTTCCAGACCGTGATCTTGCGACATGATTTGCTCCTGGCGGTCAGGCCGGGGCCTCGCCGTTGATCCATGTCTTCACAATATTCGCGACGGCGGCCGGGTTATCCCGGGTCAGCTTGCGTGCGTCTTCCAGCGCGAGCGCGCCAGGGCTGGGGCCTTGTGGCGCGCCCGAGGCTCCAGGAGCCATCAGTTGGGGACGGTCAGGCTCGTCAGACACTACCGCATCCAGCTCATTGGCACGCATTTTGGTCGCGGTTACGGGTTGCATAAGCGTCTTCATGGCTGGCTTGATGAAGCCGAGCAAGACCATCATGCCAAACAGCAGTGTGCCCACCGGCCAGGCGAAACTGCGTACAAGATCCTGAACCTCAGCCTGCTTCCACAATGGCAATTCGGTCATTGTTGATTTTTCCCTGGCGAAGGGTGCGTTCATCAGGTTGACCGAATCACCACGCTCCTTGCTGAATCCGATGGTTTCCCGAACGAGCGCAGTCATCTTCTCGATTTGCTGCTCGCTAAGCGGCGTCGTTGTGGTTTTTCCCTTGTCGTCAGTCGCAGTCTGATGATTGACGACCACAGCCGCACTCAACCGCTTGACGACCCCGGTACTGCCGCGAACGACTTTGACGGTCTTGTCAACTTCATAGTTGATGATGGATTCACGCTTTGTCGCTCCCCCGGCTGCGCCCGCTCCACCTGCGGCCGCTCCACCCGTCAAGGTCTGTGCTGTGCCGTTGATGGGCGCCGAATTGGGACCCGGAGGCTGATTGGAGACAGCGCCTGGCACACCACTGGGAGGGCCACCTGCCGCGCCATTGCTGCTTTCAACCAATTGCTGACTGCGAATCGCAGTTGCATCAGGTGATTGATTGGGCCTATGTTGCTCCGATGTGGACTCAGTCTGCGAAAAGTCAACCTCAGCCGTCACCTGGGCCTTGACATTCTGACGCCCGACAACTGGCTCCAGAATGTCCAGAATCCGGCGGCTGTATACCTGCTCAAGCTGTTGCGTGTATTGCAGTTGCTGCGCATCAACCGCCGTCCCACCCGATCCGTCCGTCGCTGCTGACAGCAGCTTGCCCGTGTCGTCCAGAACACTCACCGCTGCCGGATTCATTTCAGGCACGCTCGATGCGACCAGGTGAACAATGCCCGCAAGTTGAGCACGATCCAGACTGTGACCCGCATTCAGGCTGACCAATACTGAGGCTGAAGGCTTTTGTTGCTCACGGAAAAATCCGTTCTGATTGGGCAGCGCGAGATGGACACGCGCACTTTGCACTGAAGAAAGCGACTGGATTGACCGGGTCAGTTCACCCTCCAGTCCGCGCTGGAAGGTCAAACGCTCCTGAAACTGCGTCATACCAAAGCGGTTGGACTCCATCATTTCGAATCCCGCAACCGAGCCTTTGGGCAACCCCTGGGACGCAAGGCGCAGGCGTGTGTCATGCACCTTGTCCGCCGGGACCAATATGGCGCCCCCACCTTCAGCGTGTTTATAGGGGATGTTCATTTGCGACAACTGGGCCACGATGGCGCCACCATCCTTGTCAGCCAAATTCGTGTACAAGACTCGCCACTCAGCCTGTCGCCCCATGAAAAGGCCCACTGCGCCAATACCAACAAACAGGGCGATCCCCCAAACCAGTCGCATGCGCTGGGATTGGCTCAGCCCGGAGAAGCGCTGGGACATGGAAGGGTTGACAGGGACGGTTAGAGCTGCAGACATCGTTTCTTCCGGTAAGGCGAGTCGTGGCTTCGCACCACGGATGCAACAGATTATTCGGGTTAAGTTTTGGAACATTGAGCCGAAAAGCCTCGGATTTGCCTGTCAATTCAGCTGGATGCCCAAGTCATGGAGTCGATAGGATCGACCAACCCTCAACTCCACCGGGAGAAAGACCATGGATCTCCGACTATCACCATCCACGATGCCCACCATTGCGCGGCCCAGCGTAGCGGGTCGTGGCACCGGCGTCCAGGTTCCCGCAGTGGCAGACGGCGGGTTTTCCGGGGTACTGAAGAGCGCATTGACTTCGGTCAGCCAGACCCAGAATGAGTCTGCCCGCCTTCAGCGGGAAGTGCAGATGGAGAACCCCAATGTAAGCCTGGAGGAAACCATGGTTGCCATTCAAAAGGCCCAGATCGGTTTTCAGGCCACCTTGCATGTGCGAAATCGCATGGTGCAAGCCTATACCGACATCATGAACATGCAGGTCTGATCGCTGCAGAGCCAGATTTCACCCATTTCGCAGGGCAAAAATGGTATCCAGCCCTTATCTCTATTGCGTAAATAGCTATCATAAATATAGCATTTAGCCCGGAATTTTCGGAACGACATCAAACGCCAGATCAGGACAATTGACATGAAGCAAAAATTCACTGCCCCCATGCTGGCACCCAAATATGTCACACAGTTCCGGTGTTCAGGTGGTGATTGCCCAGATACCTGCTGCATGGGTTGGACCATTTCCATTGACAAGGATACCTTCCGTGACTACCGGAGAGTGACACACCCGACGCTCAAGCCATTGATCAAAACCCATCTGGTCCAACTGGACAAAGACTCGATAGGCAATCATGGAAAGATTAACCTGAACCCGTCGAGTTCTCATTGTGGATTGCATACCGCTCAGGGACTGTGCGGTATTCAGCAAAACCTGGACGAAGATGCTCTGTCTGATACCTGTTACACCTATCCACGAACCGTATTCAAGGTAGGGGATCGGTTTGAGCAGTGCCTGACACTTTCATGCCCTGAGGCTGCGAGGCTGGCACTGACGCTGGATGACGGGTTTGAATTTGTCACTTCGGAGTTCACTTCCCGCCAAGCCACCACATCCGAACTGGCTTCACTGCATGGATTTGACATGCTCGCCATGGATGAAATCCGGGTTCTGTGCATCCAGCTGTTTCAAACTGCCGAACTGACCAATACCGATCGCCTGATGCTCATGGGGTGGCTTTGCAGCCAGCTTGATGAGCTTATCGCTTCCAACTCACAGGCCAACGCGATCGACCTGGTTAACCAATTGAGGGAGCTGGTCGAGTCGGGAGAGCTTCGGGTCGCGGTGGCCCAGCTGACCAGCAACCCCAAACTGGCAGCAAACGTGTTTTCCATTCTGTTCGGTAACCTTGCGGGTAAAGGCTCGTCAGCCAATCAGCTGGAAGTAGTGCGTTGGGTAACCGCAGGCTTGGGTTTTGATGCAAATGGCGTGGCCGAACAATCCACTCTCGAAGAGAACTACTTGCGAGGTTTGACTCATTTGAAGACAACCACTGAATTGATCGATCAAACATTCAGCCGGTATCTGCTTAATGAACTCCTGCGTGAGGTGTTTCCATGGGGCAGGTCCTCGCCGATGGGGCTCTACCGCCGGCTGTTAACCCGATTCGGGATCCTGCGCCTGATGCTGGCCGCCGCCGCTGCCGCAAAGAATACGCCGCTTGATCAGGACACCGTGGTTCAGGTCACGCAGGTGTTTTGCCGCCTGTACCAGCACAATGAGCAATTCGCAACACGGGCAGATCACCTGTTGACCAGCGCCGACTGGGACACAGTGGAACGTCTGTATACGCTTCTGTGATCAGTCAGAAACCTAGTGCAGCATTTGCCGCTGCCCTTCAAATTTTCGCTCGCAGTGCGCCAGCCACGGCTCTGCCAGATACCTGATCTGCGCGTCATTTTGCAGGATGCGCTGCATGATGCGCGTCTTTTCCATGCGCTGCTCAGGCAACAATTCTTCGCTCCGCGCCTTGTGCCGCAGCTGCTCGATCAACACAGCACATGTACCCTCAAAGCGCACAACCTCATCCCAATCTTCCGCGCGGGCAGCATCCAGCATCTTTGCACTGCTGTCCTCAATTGCCTTGTAGTAGTCAATCAGCATCTGATACGTTTTCATACTCTTGCCCATCAAGCATGTTGCGTTTGAACGGCGATATCATTCCTGATCTGGCTCCAGCCATCTGACACGGGGTGTATCAAACGGATCACTTCATCCAGGATGGCGGCGTCACCCCTCAAGTTGGCCTCGGTGATTCGGAGGATGCAGAAATCATAGAGGTTGCGCAGATTCGCGGCCAGCTCCCCACCCCGATCAGTGTCCAGGCCCGCTTTAAGCCCTTCTTCCAGAATTCGCACAGCACGGCTGATGGCTCGACCTTTGGCGGGAATATCTCCATTCAAGACTGCGCCTTTCGCAGCGGCAAGAGACTGCAGCAACGCCTCAAATAGCAGGCTGACTAGCTGGTGTGGATTGGCCGAGGCCACGGAGGTTTCCAATCCAACGGTTTTGTAGGTATTTGCTGATCGCATACTGACTGGTGTAAACATTTCGATTGACTCCTTGTGCGCCTGTTTTATGTATCGGCAGGCCCGCAAGAAAATCAAGTCGTTAACTGGTAGATTTGTTCCACTGTGCAAGTTGGGCGTTCACATAAGAACTCAGTCCATTCATCTGGGCCAGTTGCGCGTCTAGCGCCGAGTACTGCCGCAATAGCTGGGTTTCTACCCTGGATGCCCGATCATTCACCCGGTCCTGATCTTCTAAATTTCTGGTGATTGAACCCTGCAGAGCAGTGGATTTGTTGGTCACCAGGCCGTCGGCGGCTACCAGTCCACGCGCAAAATCTCTTACCTTGAGGCCAAATCCGTTAGTTGCCGGATTGCTATTGTTCGTAGCAAACAGGTTTTTTACGTTATCCAGGTTTTGAAGGGCACCGGTCAGCTTGGTGGCGTTCACTTTCAGCGACCCATCCGTCTGGCGCTCGATTCCGATATCAGACAGGCGGGCGTAGGTCGAACCCACGCTACTTGAACCCAGCATGGCTCTAAGCGCATTTTGCAAGCCCACCGTTGTGGAGTCTCCTTGCATTAGTCCGCCCTTCTTCGTGTTTGCATCGTATTTGGTGGAGTCAGCCAACGTCGCATTCAGCGTGTTATAGGTATCGACAAAGGCTTGAATATTCTTCTGCGTGGCTTCCAGATCATTTTCAACTGTGATGTCCACCGGCTCGGTCGTCACCTGGCTTAGCTGCAGCGTAACACCTGTGATGACATCCACCATCTTGTTGGTAGCTGACACGATCGGTACGCCATTGATATCCAACAAAGCGTTCATCGCAGCCTGACCCATAAACATCCCCGCGGCCGAGGCAGCCGTGGCAGCAGTATCCGTGAAGCCAAACATAGACAGGCCGGCATCACCCGCTGCGTCAATACGAAAGCCGTTTTCCTCGCCGGACGTCTTGGACCGAATGACCAGGCGCTCATTGGCCCCATCGCGCAACACGGTTGCCGTAACACCGGCATTCGCGGAATTGATTTTGCTGGCAATGGACGTAACCGTGTCTGTAGCGGTTATCGTCACTGGAACTGCAGGGCTGCTGCCCGCTGTAAAAGCTGTGCCAGCCCAGGCTCCCAGTTGAAGAGTCAATGTTCCCGACACACCAACTGCCGATCCGGCGACAACACCTTCTGACGCGGTCGACTGGGCGCGTGCCAATTGCTGCACTTCCACCATAAGCGAGGTTGATACCGCAGCCGAACCTGCGACAACCCCAACAGCGCTGGTATTGGAGGAACTTGCTTTTTGAGTATTCCATCCCGTGGGACCGGCAAGCAAGGCCGCAGCATCTCCCAATGCGGAGGCCTGGGACTTAACCTTGCCGTACAAGCTGAGTTGGGACTGAAAGGTCGTTGCCTTGGACTGCAACTGGGTTAGCGGTTGTTTTTCAATGGCAACCAGCTGCGACACAATGCTGTTGACATCGAGTCCACTGCCGACTCCTGGAGCTGAAATTGCCATGAACTTCTCCTC
>JAABRC010000061.1 GCA_011391115.1 Candidatus Egaibacter danicus
TGACCGCTGCGTTTTACAAGTTTGTTGACCTGTCCGATTTCGCGGGTCTGCAGGCACCTTTGCTCGCTTTCTGTGAGACTCATGACGTCAAAGGCACCATCCTGCTGGCCCGTGAGGGAATCAACAGCACGATTGCAGGTCCGGTTGAGGGTGTCCACGCCGTGCTGGCCTACCTGCGCCAAGATCCACGTCTGGCAGATCTGACACACAAGGAAGCATTTGCCACGTCACCACCGTTTTACCGGATGAAGGTCCGGCTCAAGCGCGAGATCGTCACCATGGGCGTGCCCGAGGTCAATCCGGGACTGATGGCGGGCACGTACGTGAAGCCGGAGCAGTGGAACCAGTTGATCGAAGATCCGAGCGTGGTGCTGATTGACACGCGCAATGATTACGAAGTGTCCATTGGCACATTTGCTGGCGCCGTCAACCCCCATATCAAACGCTTTGCAGACCTGCCCGACTGGATCCGCCAGAACGCCGAACTCAATGCGGGCGATGGCAAAAAACCCAAAGTGGCGATGTTTTGCACGGGTGGCATCCGATGTGAAAAGTCCACAGCGCTGATGCGGGCTGAGGGTTTTGACGAGGTGTACCACCTGGAAGGCGGCATTCTCAAATATCTGGAAACCATGCCGGAACAGGAGAGCCTTTGGCAAGGTGAGTGTTTTGTTTTTGACGAACGCGTTTCAGTAGGCCACGGCCTGATTCCAGGGCGCCACGAGTTGTGCCGTTCATGCCGGGAGCCTGTCAGCGAGCAGGACAGGACTTCTCCCTTATATGAGCTTGGCGTCAGCTGCCCTAAATGTCACGACAGGAAAACTGAGGCCCAGAAACAAGGCGCACGGGAGCGGCAACGCCAGGTTGAACTGGCAGCCCGGCGGGGCCAGGCGCATATTGGCGCCAAACTGACGCCTCACCACCATCACGCCGAAGAAAGCGACCTGGAGTTCAGCCCGCTACCGGGCTGAGAAGGCGCTCACGCGCTACTTGGTATTCGCGCTTGAGTTGGGCGACAAAATCTGCTGTGCTTTGCACCTTGTTCACGGTCCCGATGCCCTGACCGCAGCCCCAGATATCTTTCCAGGCCTTGGATTTGTCGCCCCCAAAATTCATCTTGCTGGGGTCGCTCACGGGCAGGTTGTCAGGGTCCATGCCGGCATTGCGGATGCTCGGCGCCAGGTAATTGCCATGCACGCCGGTAAACAGGTTGCTGTAGACAATATCGTCCGAGTTGCTGTCCACGATGGCCTGTTTATAGGCGTCTGACGCACGCGCCTCTTCGGTGGCAATGAAGGCGGAGCCAATGTACGCAAAGTCGGCACCCATCGCCTGTGCGGCCAGCACGGCGTCACCCGTTGAGATGGCACCCGACAGCGCTATGGGGCCATCAAACCACTGGCGGATTTCCTGAATCAGCGCAAACGGGCTTTTCACGCCCGCATGTCCCCCCGCACCAGCCGCAACAGCGATCAGGCCGTCAGCGCCTTTCTCGATCGCTTTGCGGGCATGTTTGTTGTTGATCACGTCGTGCAAGACCACACCGCCATAGCTGTGGGCAGCGGCGTTGATGTCTTCGCGCGCACCCAAGCTGGTGATGATGATGGGCACCTTGTATTTCACGCACATCGCCATGTCGTGCTCCAGCCGGTCATTGCTTTTGTGCACGATCTGGTTGATGGCAAACGGCGCGGCAGGCTTGTCCGGGTGAGTCTTGTTGTACGCAGCCAGCGCTTCGGTGATTTCAATCAGCCATTCTTCCAGTTGCTCGGCGGGCCGCGCGTTGAGGGCGGGCATGGAGCCCACAACACCGGCAATACACTGCGCAATCACCAGCTTGGGGTTGCTGATGATGAAGAGCGGTGAACCAATGATGGGGAGCGGCAGGTTATTCAAGGGCGCTGGCAGCTTGGACATGGTGTCTTTCCTGAAATTCAACAAAAATGATACGTTTTGGCAATGAAATTTGGCCTTAGCCCCTGTCGATATTGCGTGAGCAGCTACCAATTTAGTAGCAATCAGGCTGGCGACGAAAGTGAATCAAAACGCGTCCAGCGCCATGGCTGTCACGCTGTCGGCACCGTCCACAATGCTGTCGCGTATGCCAGGCGCTTTGCTGAGCAGGTGGTCTGCGTAGAAGCGCGCGGTGATGATTTTGGCTTTCATGAAACCGGCATCCACTCCGGCTTTGAGTTCGTCCTGCGCCACCAGCAAGGCTCGCGCCAGTTGCCAGCCCGCCATCAGGTTACCGGCCAGCATGAGGTAAGGCACGCTGCCTGCGAACACGGCGTTGGGCGATGCCTTGGTATTGCCCGCAACAAAGTTCACCACGTCCACAAAGGCTTCGCGCGCGGCCTTCAGGCGTTTGGCAACAGCCACAGCATCGGCACTGCCTTTTTTGAGCAGTTCGGCTTCGGTGGCTTCAATCTGCACAGCAATGGCCTTGGGGGTCTGACCACCATCGCGTGCGGTCTTTCGGCCCACCAGGTCGTTGGCCTGGATGGCCGTGGTGCCTTCGTAGATGGTCAAAATCTTGGCGTCACGGTAGTACTGGGCAGCGCCCGTTTCTTCAATGAAGCCCATGCCGCCGTGCACCTGCACGCCCAGCGAAGTCACTTCCAGGCTCATCTCGGTGCTGTAGCCTTTAACCAGCGGCACCATATATTCGTAGAAGGCTGCGTTTTGCTTGCGCACATCGGCATCGGGGTGATGATGGGCGGCATCGTAGGCCGCAGCGGCCACTGACGACATGGCGCGGCAGCCTTCGGTGCAGGCGCGCATGGTCATCAGCATGCGGCGCACATCGGGGTGGTGGATGATGGGCGCGCTAGCCGCAATCGAGCCATCCACCGGACGGCTTTGCACCCGATCCCGCGCGAACTGCGCTGCCTTCTGGTAGGCCCGCTCGGCAATCGCTATGCCCTGGACACCCACGGCGTAGCGTGCTGCGTTCATCATGATAAACATGTACTCCAGGCCCCGGTTCTCCTGGCCCACGATGTAACCTACAGCGCCCCCGTGGTCACCGTATTGCAGCACGGCTGTAGGGGAAGCCTTGATGCCCATCTTGTGTTCGATGCTCACGCAGTGCACGTCGTTGCGCGGACCGAGTGAGCCATCTTTGTTCACCATGAATTTCGGCACGACAAACAGGCTGATACCCTTCACGCCTTCGGGCGCACCCACCACGCGGGCCAGCACCAGATGGACGATGTTCTCGGCCATGTCGTGCTCGCCATAGGTGATGAAAATCTTGGTTCCGAAGACCTTGTAAGTGCCATCGGGCTGGGGTTCAGCACGGCTGCGCACCATGGCCAGATCGGAGCCTGCCTGTGGCTCGGTGAGGTTCATGGTGCCGGTCCATTTACCGCTGACCAGATTCTCAAGATAGGTTGCCTTGAGTTCATCCGAGCCTGCGGTCAGCAGTGCTTCAATTGCGCCATCTGACAGCAAGGGACACAGCGCAAAACTCATATTGGCACTGTTCACCATTTCAATACAGGCCGCACCAATGGTTTTGGGCAGACCCTGTCCGCCAAAGTCAGCCGGGTGTTGCAGGCCTTGCCAGCCGCCTTCTGCAAACTGGTGGAAAGCCTCCTTGAAGCCAGGCGTCGTCGTCACCTTACCGTCATGAAATGATGAGGGGTATTTGTCGCCTTCCCAGTTCAGAGGTGCGAGCACACCTTCGTTGAACTTGGCAGCCTCCTCCAGCACCGCCTGGGCGGTCTCGAAGCCAGCCTCCTCAAAACCGGGCATCTGCGCAATCTGTTCAATCTGCGCCAGGTGCCGGATGTTGAACAGCATGTCTTTGACGGGGGCAACGTAACTCATTTCTTATCTCCAGATACAAAAATGCCGTTCATCCTGGGCAAGGCCTGGGAGAACGGCAAGGTTCGATGGGTGTTTCAGGCTTTACAGCGCGGCCACCAACTCCGGTACCGCCGTGAACAGATCCGCTTCCAGTCCATAGTCGGCCACCGAAAAGATCGGTGCTTCCGGGTCTTTGTTGATCGCAACGATGACCTTGGAATCTTTCATGCCAGCCAAGTGCTGGATGGCACCACTGATACCGCAGGCCACATACAGCTGGGGGGCCACGATCTTGCCGGTCTGGCCCACTTGCCAGTCGTTGGGCGCGTAACCCGCATCCACCGCCGCGCGGGATGCCCCCATGGCAGCACCCAGCTTGTCGGCCAGGGGTGTCATGATTTCGGTGAATTTTTCGCTGGAGCCCAAAGCACGACCGCCGCTGACGATGATCTTGGCTGCAGTCAGTTCTGGACGGTCATTTCTGGCGATTTCACTGCCCACGAAAGTTGCTTTCGGGCTGGCTGCAACCGCGCTCAGCGACTCTACCGATGCTGCACCACCACTCGCAGCAGCAGGATCAAAACCGGTCGTGCGGACGGTGACCACCTTGGTGGCATCCAGACTCTGCACGGTGGCAATCGCATTGCCAGCGTAAATCGGGCGCTCAAAGGTGTCCGGGCTATCCACCTTGGTGATATCCGAGATTTGTCCCACGTCGAGCTTGGCGGCAACACGTGGCGCAATGTTCTTGCCGGATGCTGTAGCCGCAAACAGGATGTGGGTGTAACCGGCGGCGATGGCCAGAACCTGGGCAGCCATGTTTTCAGCCAGCCCGTGTGCAAAGCCGGCGTCATCAGCGTGCAGCACCTTGGCGACACCTGATATCTGTGCCGCAGCGGCTGCAGCGGCGCCCGCGCTGGCACCAGCCACCAGCACATGCACATCACCGCCACACTGGACGGCTGCGGTCACCACGTTCAGGGTGGCAGGCTTGATGGAGGAATTGTCGTGTTCAGCAATAACGAGTGCAGTCATGGTGTCGTCCTAGATTACTTTGGCTTCGTTCTTGAGTTTGGCAACCAGCGTGGCCACGTCAGGCACCTTGATGCCGGCGCTGCGCTGGGGCGGCTCTTTCACGCTCAGGGTCTTGATATGCGGCGTCACGTCCACGCCCAGATCCGCAGGCTTGACGATGTCCATCTGCTTCTTCTTGGCCTTCATGATGTTGGGCAACGTGACATAACGCGGCTCGTTCAGGCGCAAATCCGTGGTGATCACGGCTGGCAGGGTGAGTGAAATGGTTTCCGAGCCGCCATCGACTTCACGCGTGACCTTGGCCTTGCCATCCACCACTTCAACCTTGCTGGCGAACGTGGCTTGCGGCATGTCGCACAAAGCAGCCAGCATTTGGCCAGTCTGGTTGCAGTCGTCATCAATCGCTTGCTTGCCCAGAATCACGAGACCAGGCTGTTCTTTTTCAACCAGGGCCTTGAGCAGTTTTGCGACTGCCAGCGGCTGCAGTTCATCTGTGGTTTCTACCAGAATGGCGCGATCTGCACCAATAGCCATGGCGGTGCGCAAGGTTTCCTGGCATTGCGTGACACCACAGGAAACGGCGATCACCTCAGTCGCAACGCCTTTTTCCTTCAGGCGAACCGCTTCTTCAATGGCGATCTCGTCAAACGGGTTCATGCTCATCTTGACGTTGGCAATGTCTACGCCACTACCATCTGACTTGACGCGCACTTTGACGTTGTAGTCCACCACGCGTTTAACGGGTACCAAGACCTTCATTGTTGAGGCTCCATTGAATAGTTGATCTGTTGCAAGGCTAAACCGGTCAATTTTATGCGGCATCACTAGGTGCAAGGTTCGCTTTAGCGACAATGCACCGAGTTAAAGCGACAGCATCAAAACACAAAATAGAACGACCGTGCTTTTTTATTATACAAGCCTATCCGCAACTGCTGAGGCTGCCTTTGTCGGCCTGACAACAATTAACCGACCACAAGGTTGGTTAATTCGGGTAAACATGGACAAAGATGCCACGAAATACCCATTAGCATCAGCGGGGTAGGCGTACGCGCCCAATCAACCCAGGAGTCCCTTCCATGAATCGAATCGCCCTAGCCGTCACCACAACCATCGTCACCCTGTTTGCAGGCGCCAGCGTTGCACAGACCGTGTTGACAGCATCCAGTTGGGTACCGCCATCCCACACTTTGAGCATGGCTCAAAAAGAATGGTGTGACCTGCTGGAGAAAAACACATCCGGCAAGATGAAGTGCAACATCCTTCCCCGCAGTGTTTCTGCACCTCCAGGCACACTGGATGCGGTCAAAAATGGCCTGGCGGACATCTCGTTCACTGTCCACGGCTATACGCCTGGCCGGTTTGTCTATACGCAGATGGCCGAGTTTCCATTTCTGGGGGAGTCATCCGAGCCGATCTCGGTCGCTTTCAATCGCGTGGCCTCCAAATACCCCCAGTTTGGCACCGAACATCAGGGTGTGAAGGTCATCAGTTATTTCACCCATGGACCCGGGATTGTGTTCAACACCAAGCGCCCCATCACCAAGGTGGAAGATCTGTCCGGGCTGAAATTTCGCGTGGGTGGAGGTATGGTCAACGAGATCTCCAAATCGCTGGGCATGAATGTCACGCTCAAGCCCGCCACGGACTCTTATGAGTTGCTGTCCGGCGGCGTGATGGACGGCACACTGTTCCCAGCCGAATCGACCGAGTCATTCAAGATCGACAAGATCATCAAACACGCTACGTTCTTCCCCGGTGGCCTGTACAACACCAGCTTCGTCTTCATGATGAATCAGGCCAAGTATGACAAGCTCACCACCGACGAAAAGAAGGCCGTGGACGCGATCTCGGGAGAGGTCGCAGCACGTATCTATGGCCGTGGCTGGGACCGGGTAGACCGTCGTGGCATTGCCCTGATGCAAGCCAATAATGTGCAAATCGTCAAAGCCGATGCCAAATTTGTGTCTGATGTAAAAGCCAAGGTATCAGCACTTGAGCAAAACTGGGTCAGGGATGCAGAAGCCAAAGGTCTGAAGGACGCCGCCAAGGTGCTGACTGAGTTCCGCTCCGAAATAGCGAAAGCATCCAAATAGGTAGCCGTCAACCAGACTGCGTTTCGCAGCAACGCGGCCTCATGCACAATGAGGCCGCGTTTTTGTTTTGTGCGAGGCGTTTGACATTGGCGACACTGGAAAGACTTCCTTGAAAAAATTGCTTGAAACACTGTGCGGACTGCTGTCTGGCACCGCCCTGTTTGCCATCATGGCATTGACCTTCTTCGATGTTGCCGGCCGAAAGCTGCTGTCCAACTCGATTCCGGGGTCGCTGGAACTGACCGAATTGCTGATGGTTGTCGTGATTTTCGGCGCACTGCCGTTGGTTTCCCAGCGGGGTGAGCACGTGGTTTTTGACTCCATGGACGGCTATCTGCCCGCGTTGCTTCGCCGTATCCAAACCGTCGTTGTCAGCGCCTTGTGCGGCGGCGCTTTGCTGGCGCTGGCCTGGTTGATGTGGCAAACGGGCAACCAGTTTCTGGAGAGCGGCGAAACGACTGCCCAACTGAAAATTCTCAAAGCCCCGTTTCTCTATGGCATGAGCATGTTGTGCGGTGTGACCGGACTCGTACATCTTGCCCAGATTACCAGGCCACCCAAGGCACTGGGAGAGGGCGAAGGTGCGGCCTTATGACCGAAGCTCTACTGGGATTTGCCTGCATTTTCGGACTCGCGCTATTGCGTGTGCCGTTGGCCTTTGCCATGGGCATCGTGGGCATAGCCGGCATTGGTCTTACACGTGGCTGGCAGCCGGCCATGGCCAGTGCAGCGCAGGTGGTGTACGAAACCGGCTTCGCGTACACCCTGTCTGTCATTCCGCTGTTCATCCTGATGGGCAACTTTGTCGCGCGCGCCGGTCTCGCCCATGAACTGTTCCAGGCGGCCTACGCGTTCATTGGTCACCTGCGGGGCGGCCTGGCCCACGCTACAGTAGCGGCCTGCGCTGGATTTGGTGCCATCTGCGGATCGTCCATCGCGACGGCAGCCACCATGAGCAAAGTGGCTTACCCCTCCATGAAACGAATGGGATACAGCGACTCACTGTCCACGGGTGTCATGGCAGCTGGCGGCACGCTGGGCATCATGATTCCTCCCAGCACCATCATGGTGATTTACGGCATTGTTACCGAGACCAACATCGGAAAACTGTTTGCAGCGGGTGTCATCCCGGGTTTGATTTCGGCCTCCATGCTGATGTTGACCATCTGGATCGTCACCGGGCGTGACCCCGAGCACGCACCTCCCGGCGAGCGCACAACATGGCCAGATCGCTGGCGCGCCTTGCGCGGCATCTGGGGCGTTGCTCTGCTGGTCGTGGTGGTGCTCGGTGGCATCTACGGCGGCATCTTCACCGCAACCGAGGGTGCAGGATTTGGTGCGGCTGGCGCCTTTCTGTTTGCGCTGGCGCGGCGGCGTCTGACCTGGACCATCCTGTTTCAGGTATTGGTGGAATCGGCTCGCACCACAGCCATGTTGTTTACCCTGCTGATTGCAGCGACGATTTTTGCCAACTTTGTGAACTTCACTACCATGCCGGGTGACCTCAAGGAATGGATTACGCACCTGGGCCTGTCGCCCATCATGATCATCGCCGCAATGATGGCGATCTATGTGCTGCTGGGCACCGTGATGGAAGAACTGACTATGGTATTGCTGACCATT
>JAABRC010000062.1 GCA_011391115.1 Candidatus Egaibacter danicus
CCCCAGCCTGGTGGGGGGCATCAGCACGTTGCTGAAGGACTTGAACCGCCAACCGGCTGGTACCAAGAAGAGTAGTTTTGTGGTCATCGAACACAACATGGACTTTGTGATGGACCTGTGCCACCGCATCATGGTGATGGTGGAGGGCAAGGTGATGGCCATTGGCACACCGGAAGAGATTCGTGGCAACAAACAAGTGCTCGACGCATACCTGGGAGCCTGAACATGACAACCTGTATTGAATTTGACGACGTGGTGGCGGGTTACAAGGATTTCATGATCCTGAACAACCTGAGCTTCAAGGCGGCGACGGGTTCCATCACCCTGCTGCTAGGCCCCAATGGCGCGGGCAAATCGACGGTGCTGAAAACCCTGTTCGGGTTGCTCAAACCGCGTCAAGGTCGCATCCTGCTGGATGGCCAGAGCGTCGCGGGAGCTACGCAGAAAGAGTTGCTCGCCAAAGGCATCGCTTTTGTGCCGCAAGGCCGCAACCTGTTTGGCCAATTGTCGGTTTACCAGAACCTCGAACTGGGCGGCATCACGCTGGGTATGAAGACCACGCATGAACGCATCCCCGAAGTGCTGGAGTTTTTCCCGCGGGTGAAGCAGCGCATGAATTCCATGGCATCTGCGCTGTCGGGTGGCGAGCAGAAGCAGCTGGAGATTGGCCGGGCACTGTTGTTGCGCCCCAAGGTGATCCTGATTGACGAGCCGTCCATTGGTCTGTCGCCTCTGGTGGTGCACGACGTGTTCAGGCTGCTTCGCAAACTGGCGGACCAGGGAACCACTGTGCTGATGGTGGAGCAAAATGTCAAAAGCGCGCTCAAAATCTCTGATGAAGCGATCGCGCTGGAGTCCGGGCGGCTGGTGTTGCAAAAGCCGGCGTCCGAACTGCTGGCAGACCCGAACATCGAGCGTCTGTTCCTGGGTGGCGCACATGCGGCTGCACCGGCGGCAGCGACGGTCTGACCTGGCTGCACTTTTGACTATTGAATAGGGAAACAACAGGATGAATGCAAACAACATGGCCCGCACCGTCGTTGCAGACCGCGAAGAAATTGTCGAAGGCCCCAACCCGCTGGGGCTGGAAGGCATCGAGTTCATCGAATATGCCACGTCCAAACCCCAGGCACTGGGGCAGGTGCTGGAGACCATGGGCTTCCGGCCGGTGGCGCGCCATCGCTCGCGCGAGGTGCTGTTGTACCGCCAGGGGGACATCAACATCATCGTCAACGCGCATTCCAGTGGAACCGCGTTGACCGAGAAGCCGGTGATTGCTGCCGTTGCGCTGCGTGTGCGTGATGCGGGGGCAGCATACCGTCGTGCGCTGGAGCGCGGCGCCTGGGCTGTGCCGGTGCATGTGGAAGTGATGGAGCTGAACATTCCAGCCGTTCATGGTGTGGGCACCAGCCGCATCTACTTTGTGGATCGGCACAAGGAGTTTTCCATCTACGACGTGGACTTCACGCCCATCCCCACGGTGGACCAACGCCCCCCAGCGATTGCGGGCCTGCATTTCTTTGGCATCGTCCAGTACATCGGCAACGACCGGACCGAAGACTGGACCGAGTTTTATTCAGCCCTGTTTGGCTTCTCTGCCTTGCCAGCAGAAGAGCGTTTTGGCATTTTGCCCAAGGGCCGGATTCTTCGCAGCCCGTGCAACAGCTTCTACCTGCAACTGATCGAGCCCGAGCCGGGCGTGCTGGATGTGGAGGACGACGAGTGCCTGCAGCGCATGGGTCTGGGAACGCCGGATGTGCAGGCGACGGTCGCGCAGTTGCGGCAACGTGGCGTGGAGTTTGTGGCGTCCAAGGGGGCGCAGCTGGACAGCCGCGGTGCATTAACCCGCACAGTCATGGGCAGTGTGATGTTCGAACTCGTTCATGATGAGCGGAGCTAAGCCATCATGAGCCAGTTTGAAGGCAATATTGACGATTTCGGGATGGACACCATCTCGCTGGCAGGCCCGCTCAAGGGCAAGCTGGATGCGATTCGCGGCGCCGGGTTTTCGCAGGTGATGCTGCTGGCTCGGGATCTGGTTCAGCACCCCAGCGGCTGGCAGGCTGCGGTGCAGGAAGTCAAGGACAGTGGCCTGCGTGTGACCGGTTTCCAGGTGCTGCGCGACTTTGAAGGTTTGTCGGGTCACTTGCACGAATACAAGATCGACATCGCCAAATCGATGCTGGAGATGTGCCATGCCCTGGGTTGTGGCGTGATGCTGGCGTGTTCGTCTACGTCTACCCACGCGACGGGTGAAACATCGGCCTTGGTGCGTGACCTGCGCAAGCTGGCGATGCTGGCGATTCCGATGAACATCAAAATAGCGTTTGAAGCGCTGTCGTGGGGTCGTACCATCAATGAGTTTCCGCAGGCTTGGGACATCATCTCGCAAGCCGATATGCCCAACCTCGGGTTGGGATTTGATTCGTTCCATATGTTCGCGACCAAGACCCCACTGGACGAACTGGAAATGCTGGACCCGGACAAGATTTTCCTGGTGCAGCTGGCAGATTTCATGTGGAATGAAATCAAGACGGTGGAAGAACGCATCAGCACCGCGCGCACCTTTCGTGTGTTTCCCGGAGAAGGCGTGCACAGTGAGGCGCTGGCCGAATTGGCGTTGAAGTTGCACCAGATGGGTTACCGTGGCGACTACAGCTTTGAAGTGTTCAATGACGACTATCAGCAGATGCCGCTGGCGACTGTCGCCCAGCGTGCGCGCAGGTCGGCATTGTGGCTGGGCGAGGGCGTGTTGCGTCGTTCGGTGCCGTTGCCCAATCAGATCCGGTTGCGGCGGTGATTGATGAGCAGTATTTTCGAGGGTTTCCTGTCCTCATCTGAAGGCTTGCAGGCGTTCGGGGATCGCTCGTTTGTGCAGGCGATGCTGCAGTTTGAGGCGTCACTGGCCCGGGCACAGGCTGCCGTCGGGCTGATTCCCGAATCATCGGCCCAATCCATCATTGGGACCTGCAAGGTCGATCTGTTTGACACGGCAAAGATCGTGCGTGAGAGCGCACGTGCCGGTAGTCTGGCCATTCCGCTGGTGAAAAGCCTGAAGGAAACGGTGGGCTTGTTCAACCCGGCTGCTGTGGCACACGTTCATTTCGGTTGCACCAGTCAGGACGCGATTGACACTGCCATGGCTCTGGTTACTCGGGACGCGCTGGATTTGATCGAGGCCGACGTGAGCAAGGCCGTGAGCGCGCTGCTGGAACTGGGTGCTCTGCATGCCCACACCCCCGTGCTGGCACGCACGTTGATGCAGCCCGCGTCACTGACCAGTTTTGGCTTCAAGTGCATGGGCTGGGCTGCACCGCTCCGGCGCAGCCTGCAGCGACTGCGCGTTGCGCGGCCAAACGCCCTGAAATTACAGCTGGGTGGCACGGTGGGCACCCTGTCAGCGATGAATGGCAAAGGGGCACGCGTCAGTGAACTGATGGCGAAAGACCTGAAGCTGACAGCGCCCCAGATGTCGTGGCATACGCAGCGCGATGAATGGGTTGCGCTGGGTTGTGAGCTGGGCCTGCTGACGGGTAGCCTGGGAAAAATCGCCCGGGATATTGTCCTGATGAGTCAGGCTGAGGTGGGCGAAGTGGCCGAACCGGTGGAGCCTGGCCGTGGAGGGCCGTCCAACATGCCGCACAAGCACAACCCGGTGGCGTCGATGGTGGCCATCGCGGCATCGCAGCGTGTCCCCCAGCGTGTAGCGGCCCTGCTGGCCGTGATGCCACAAGAGCATGAACGTGCGCTGGGCGCCTGGCAGGCCGAGCTGGCCGAATGGCCTCAACTTGTCATATCAGCCCACGGCAGCGCGCGTGCGCTGGCTCAGGCCCTGCCGGGTCTGCAGGTCGATGCCCACAGGATGCGGGGAAACCTTGATGCGGTGCGGGCCACGTTGACCAAGGCGACCGCAGATGAGTGGTTTCATCCGGGTCTGGCCAAACACGCCGGTGAACTGGCGCTGGCGCAATTGCAGTTGATGCGTGAACCGCTCTAGTCGATTTCAGCATGACAGCGCCCCGCACGCTTGAAATCAGGGAGTCTGAGGTCGAGATTTCTGCGATTCGTGCGCAGGGTGCAGGTGGGCAGAACGTCAACAAGGTTTCCAGCGCAATTCACTTGCGCTTTGATATTGCGGCGTCCAGCCTGCCGGATGACGTGAAGGCCCGGCTGCTGGCGCTGCGTGACGGTCGCATCACGCAGGAAGGTGTGCTGGTGATCAAAGCCCAAAGCCACCGCACGCAGGACATGAACAAGCTGGACGCGTTTGCCCGTTTGCATGAGCTGGTGAACAGCGTTGCCCAGCCGCCCAAGACGAGGCGCCACACCAAACCTACCTACAGCTCGAAGCAGCGTCGGCTGGAGGGCAAAAGCCAGCGATCAGAAACCAAAGCACTCAGAGGGCGGGTGAGGGTTTAGCGGCCGGATGGCGGAGGCAACATGCGCCGCAGCGCTTCAAAGAACAGGTCAGACTGCTCCCGCTCTCCCTGAATCTGCGCGGCTACATGAGCGGCTAGCGTCGCATTCACGGGTACCAGCGGCCGGCCGGTGGATGCCGCAATCACCTGATGAACGCAGGCACGTTCCAGGTAATACAAGTCGTCATAGGCCCAGGCCATGCTGGGTCCCGCCACGATCACGCCGTGGTTACCCAAAAACGCAATGTCCTTACCCAGCATTGCGCGCGCGATGCGTTCACCTTCGACGTTATCCAGTGCCAGCCCGTTGTACTGGGCATCAATGGCGATACGCCCGAGGAATCGCATGGCGTTTTGACTGAGCGTAGGATCCAGCCCGCGGTCGGCCGTCAGCGTGAGCGCAGTGGCATAGGGCATGTGCGTGTGCAGCACGACGGCGTGCCCGGTGATCTGGTGAACCGCGGCGTGAATGAACAGGGCTGTAGGCTCAACGCGATGACGGCCCTCAAGAACGTTGCCTTTGGCGTCAATCAGCACGATGTCATCGGGGCCGATTTCGCTCCAGTGCAAACCGCGCGGGTTAATCAGATAGCGCTCAGATCCATCGGGCAATGCCACGCTGAAATGGTTGCAGACGCCTTCGGACAGGCCATGATGCGCGGCGGCACGCAAAGCCAATGCGAGGTCCTCCCGCAGGGTTTTCAGTATGGTTTCGGTCATCGATGGCTTGTTGGTCATGACAGGGTACTCAGGCGGCGTAGTCACTGACGGGCACGCAGCTGCAAAACAGGTTGCGGTCGCCATACACGTTGTCTACGCGGCCAACAGGTGGCCAATACTTCACGTGCTTCAAGGTTGATAGCGGAAATGCGCCTGTTTCCCTAGAGTAGGGCCTGTTCCACGCTTCTTCCATCAGGGAGGCCGCAGTGTGCGGTGCGTGTTTTAACGGGTTGTTGTCTTGTGGCCATTCACCTTTTTCGACTTTCGCGATCTCCTGGCGGATCGCGATCATTGCGTGGATGAAGCGGTCCAGCTCGTCCAGTGTTTCACTTTCAGTGGGTTCAACCATCAGGGTGCCCGGTACCGGAAAACTTAGCGTGGGGGCGTGAAAGCCATAATCCATCAGTCGTTTGGCCACATCTTCCGCCGAGATGCCGTTGGCACCACCGCTGGACTCTTTGAGCGGTCGCAAATCCAGAATGCATTCATGCGCCACGTTTCCGTTTGCACTCGCATAAAGGGTAGGGTAATGGTCCTTGAGGCGGGCACTGATGTAGTTGGCGCTCAAAATGGCTACTTCGGTTGCCTGTTTCAAGCCATCCGGCCCCATCATGCGGCAATACATCCAGCTGATGGGCAGCACGGCCGCGTTGCCCAATGGTGCTGCGGATATCGCCCCCACGCTTGTCGCTGCGCGTACTGCGCTGCCCCCCGAGGGGGCCGTGCCTTGCTTGGGGCGGCCCGGCGCGGCGGCGCACGCTTCGTAGGTCGCATGACCGGGCAAATAAGGCACCAGATCGGCCACCACACAAACAGGGCCGACACCCGGGCCGCCACCGCCGTGCGGAATGCAGAAGGTCTTGTGCAGGTTCAGGTGACTCACATCGCCGCCAAACTCACCGGGCGCAGCTACGCCGACTAGCGCATTCATGTTGGCGCCATCCACATACACCCGGCCACCGTGGCTGTGAACGAGTGCGCAGAGTTCCTTTACCTGGGTCTCGAATACGCCGTGCGTGCTGGGGTAGGTGATCATCACGGCGGCCAGATTGGCGCTGTGTTGTTCACACTTGGCTTTCAGGTCGGTCATGTCCACGTTGCCACTGGCATCGCAGGCGGTGACGACCACCTGCAGGCCCGCCATCTGCGCGCTGGCGGGGTTGGTGCCGTGGGCACTGGAGGGAATCAGGCAGATGGTGCGATGCCCCTGACCCTTGGCGTTGTGAAAGGCCTTGATCGCCAGCAGGCCGGCGTATTCGCCCTGTGAGCCTGCATTGGGTTGCAGGCTGATGCCAGCGTAGCCCGTGGCCTGACACAGCCAGGCGCGCAACTGCTCGTCCAGTTCGACATAACCCTGCATCTGAGCGCGTGGTGCAAAGGGATGGATATTCGCAAACTCCGGCCAGGTGATGGGGATCATCTCGCTGGTGGCATTGAGCTTCATGGTGCAGCTGCCCAGCGGGATCATGCTGCGATCCAGTGCCAGATCTTTATCCGACAGGCGCCGGATGTAACGCAGCATGCTGGTCTCGGAATGGTGCGTGTTGAATACCGGATGCGTGAGGTAGGGGCTGGTGCGCCGCAGTGCTGCGGGTATCAGCAGTGTTATTCCCTTCTCGAAAGCATCGAACGACGGCAGGGTTTGGCCATCTTTAGCAAAGATGGACCAGATCAGTTCCACATCGGCTCGTGTGGTGGTCTCGTCCAGCGAAATACACAGGTAATCTCCGAAGTAAATTCTGAGGTTAGCCCTCATGGACAGTGCGTGAGAAGCTATTGATTCTGTAGCATTTCCAGTATTCAGGGTGATTGTGTCGAAGGCGCTGTCCTGCTTCGGCGCATGACCCAGCTGCGCCAGTCCCTGCGCCAGGATGGCGGTGTAAGTTGCCACACGTTGTGCAATGCGCTTGAGGCCTGCGGGGCCGTGGTATACGGCATACATGCTCGCCACCACAGCCGGCAAAACCTGCGCGGTGCAAATATTGGATGTGGCTTTTTCACGGCGGATGTGCTGTTCGCGGGTCTGCAATGCCAGCCGGTACGTGGGGTTGCCATGCACGTCCACACTCACGCCCACCAGCCGCCCCGGCATGGAGCGTTTGAAATCATCGCGGCAGGCCAGATAGGCGGCGTGCGGGCCGCCATTGCACAGTGGCATGCCAAAGCGCTGCGTGGTCCCCACCACAATGTCAGCACCCCACTCGCCGGGCGGTACGAGCAGGGTGAGCGCCAGCAGGTCGGCCGCGACGATGAAGGCAGCCTGTTTGGTGTGGACTTTTTCCACATCGGCTCGCAAGTCATCAATGCGGCCACTGGTGGCGGGGTATTGGCCCAGCACAGCGAAATAGTCCCCAGCCAGTGCCGCATCCCACTCCGGTGCTGAATTGGCCAGCACCACGGCAATGCCCAGCGGCCGGGCGCGGGTCTGAATGACTTCAATGGTCTGGGGATGGCAGTCACCGGCCACGATGAAGGTGTTGCTCTTGCTTTTGACGCTGCGCTTGGCTAGCGTCATGGCTTCTGCTGCTGCCGTGGCTTCATCCAGCATCGACGCATTGGCGATGGGCATGGCGGTGAGGTCGCACACCATGGTCTGGAAGTTGACCAGCGCTTCCATACGGCCCTGCGAAATTTCGGCCTGGTAGGGCGTGTAGGCGGTGTACCAGGCGGGGTTCTCAAGAATGTTACGCAGGATGACGCCCGGGGTGTGGGTGTCGTAATACCCCTGACCGATGAAGTTCCTGAATACCTGATTCTTTGACGCCATGGCCTTTAGTTCAGCCAGAGCCGCTGCCTCGGAAATGGCCGCCGGAATGGCCATGGCACTGCGGCGCGCAATCGAACGCGGCACGATGCCATCAATCAACTCGCGGCGTGAAGCTGCGCCCACAGTCTTGAGCATGAGGGCTTCATCGGCCTCGCCAATGCCGATGTGGCGCGCGATGAATTCAGTGGAATTTTCGAGTTCGGTGAGCGTCGGTGTCATGGTCAGGCGTTGGCAGAGAAGGTGGTATAGCTGGTTTCGTCCATCAGGGCGTCAAGTTCTGCCGGGTTGGAGAGTTTCACCTTGAAGAACCAGCCCGCGCCAAGTGGGTCCGAGTTGGCGAGTGAGGGGTCAGCGCGCAGCGCTTCATTCACCTCGGTCACTTCACCGCTGACCGGCATGTACACGTCGGCTGCTGCCTTGACCGACTCCACGACGCCTGCGACGTCCTTGGGCTCAAAGGTCTTGCCCACTTCGGGCAGGTCCACAAACACCACGTCACCCAGCGCGTCTTGCGCATGGTGGGTGATGCCCACGGTGGCGATGTTGTTTTCAATCGTGAGCCATTCGTGGTCTTCGGTGTACTTGATCATGATTTCTCCAGTGATAAATAGGAAGTGGGGAAAAGGAAGTGGGG
>JAABRC010000063.1 GCA_011391115.1 Candidatus Egaibacter danicus
AGCAACTGGCGGCCATGCCAGATGTGATTGGCGAAATCATCGGCATGAAGCAGCAGCCCAGCGGCATCCGTGTGGGGCAGATGCGCGTGCCGATTGGCGTGTTCGGCATGATCTTTGAGAGCCGCCCGAATGTGACGATTGAGGCCGCCAGCCTGTCGATCAAGAGCGGTAACGCCTGCATCCTGCGCGGTGGCTCGGAGGCGATTGAGTCCAACAAGGCGCTGGCCAAACTGGTTCAACAGGCGCTGGTGGAAAGTGGTTTGCCGGCCGACGGCGTGCAACTGGTGCAAAGCACAGACCGCGAGCTGGTCGGGCAGCTCATCACCATGCCGCAGTATGTGGATGTGATCATTCCGCGCGGCGGCAAGGGCCTGATCGAGCGCATCAGCCGCGACGCCAAGGTGCCGGTCATCAAACATCTGGACGGCAATTGCCACGTGTATGTGGACGATCCGTGCGACATCGACATGGCCGTGGCCGTGGCCGACAACGCCAAGACCAACAAATACAGCCCCTGCAACGCCAGCGAAGGCCTGCTGGTGGCGCGGGGTGTGGCGGCCAAATTCCTGCCAAAGATTGGTGCGATCTACGCGGCCAAAGGCGTGGAAATGCGCTGCGACCCGGAATCCCTCGCTATTTTGCAAGGAAATTGGCCTCCAGCCCCCGTGGAATATGCGCAAGCAGCTATTAATTCAGTAGCAAATGCCGCTGTAATGACTGCCGAGACTGCCAAACTGGTGCCGGCTCAGGAGAGCGACTGGTACGAGGAATACCTGGCTCCCATCATCAGCATCAAGGTGGTGGCTGGTGTGGAAGAAGCCATTGCGCACATCAACCAATACAGCAGCCACCACACCGACGCCATCCTCACGCGCGACCACATGCACGCACAGAAATTCCTGCGTGAGGTGGATTCGGCCAGCGTCATGGTGAATGCGAGCACCCGCTTCGCCGACGGTTTTGAGTATGGCTTGGGTGCTGAAATTGGCATCAGTACCGACAAGTTTCATGCGCGCGGGCCCGTCGGCATCGAAGGGCTGACGTCACTGAAATATGTGGTGCTGGGCAACGGAGAAGTCCGCGCCTGACGCCCGCGCACGTGTGCGAGGTGCCTGAATGTCGGGTTCACCTTGCAACCGGGCGGATTGCCCTCAACTCCCCCAATTGACCGAAAAACCGCAAAGAAGGCTGCATGGTTCCACATCTCGTTACGGCGCTCACGGGCCCCATCAATGAACTCGAACAGCGCGTGCTGGACTCCATGCCCGCCATCGAACGCTGGTTCCGGCTGGAATGGATGGAGCACACCCCGCCGTTCTACAGTTCGGTCGATTTGCGCAATGCCGGCTTCAAACTGGCGCCGGTGGACACCAACCTGTATCCCGGCGGCTGGCACAACCTGACGCCCGAAATGCTGCCACTGGCAGTGCAGGCCGCCATGGCAGCCATCGAGAAAATCTGCCCGGAAGCCCGCAACTTGCTGGTGATCCCCGAAAACAACACGCGCAACACGTTTTACCTGTCCAATCTGGCCCAATTGCGGCGCATTTTTCACATGGCTGGCCTGAATGTGCGCATTGGCTCCATTGATCCGCAAATCAAGAAGACCACGACGGTGGAATTGCCGAATGGCGAGAGCATCACACTGGAGCCGGTCATTCGCACCAAGCGCCGTCTGGGTGTCAAAGACTTTGACCCCTGCACCATTTTGCTGAACAACGACCTCAGCGCTGGTGTGCCCGGCATTCTGGAAGATATTCACGAGCAATATTTGCTGCCCCCGCTGCACGCCGGATGGGCGACGCGCCGCAAGAGCAATCATTTCCACAGTTATGAAGAGGTGTCCAAGCGGTTCGGCAAGCTATTGGGCGTTGACCCCTGGCTGATCAACCCGATGTTCAACAAGTGTGGTGAACTCAATTTCACCAAAGCCTCGGGCATGGACTGCCTCACCACCAATGTGGACGCCCTGCTGACCAGAATCCGGCGCAAATACAAGGAATACGGCATCAAGGAAAAGCCGTTTGTCGTGGTGAAGGCAGACAACGGTTCCCAAGGCATGGGCATCATGACCGTGCGTGAGGTCAAGGATCTGGAGGCGTTGCGCGGCAAAACCCATGGCCTGACGGCAGCGGGCCATTCAAAAGATGGCGCCTGCGAAGTGATCATCCAGGAAGGCGTGCACTCCTATGAGCGCATGAACGACGCGGTGGCCGAGCCAGTGGTCTACATGATGGACCGCTATGTGGTGGGGGGCTTCTACCGTGTTCACGCCAGCCGTGGCACCGATGAAAACCTGAATGCTCCGGGTTCCAGCTTTGTTCCCCTGGCTTTCGAGCAAAGCACACATCTGCCCCAGCCTGGCATCAAGCCAGGGGCCAGCGCGCCCAACCGCTTCTACATGTATGGCGTGATTGGTCGCCTGGCCATGGTGGCTGCCAGTTACGAGCTCGAAGCAACCGATCCGGAAGCCGAGGTCTACGAGTAGTTGGCAAAGCTGTGAAAAGAGGTTGCTGCGCTGCAACATTTTCACGAAATAGCGTTGTTTTAGAGTTGCCGCCTTGTGGTCTGGATTGCCTGGCAGGCGCACAATAGCTCTCTTCCAGGTAACGGAACCTTGCCAGACAGGATGGCAAGGTGGTTTTGTGTCAGCATCCAAATCCTCTCTCGCGGCGCTCACTCTGGGTGCCATCGGTGTCGTCTACGGTGACATCGGAACCAGCGTCCTGTACGCAGTCAAGGAAGTTTTCGGTTCGGGCCATGTGCCTTTTACTCCCGAGAACGTCTATGGCATCCTCTCCATCTTTTTCTGGACCCTGACGGTTATCGTCTCCGTCAAGTACGTGGTGCTGGTGCTGCGGGCCGACAACAACGGCGAAGGCGGCCTGGTCGCCATGCTGGCGCTGGCGTCTCAGGCCGTCAAGCACAAGCCTGAACTGCGTCGCATCCTGCTCATTGTGGGAATTTTTGGTACCTCGCTGTTTTATGGGGATGGGGTTATCACACCCGCCATTTCGGTGTTGTCAGCCGTTGAGGGTCTGGAAGTGGTGTCGCCTGCGTTTGGAAAGGCGGTTGTGCCAATGACCCTGGTCATCCTGTTTGGACTGTTCGCAGTGCAAAAGCATGGCACGGCGGGCATTGGCAAGTTTTTTGGGCCCATCACGTTGCTGTGGTTTGTCGTGATTGCCGTGCTGGGGCTGTCGCATATCGTCACCAACCCGGCTATTTTGTGGGCGATCAGTCCGCACTACGCACTGGGCTTCATGATCCACAACCCCGGCATCACCTTCATCATCCTGGGGGCCGTGGTTTTGTGCGTGACGGGAGCAGAGGCGCTGTATGCCGATTTGGGGCATTTTGGCAAGAAGCCCATCCGTCTGGCCTGGTTTGCCGTGGTGATGCCATCTCTTACGCTCAACTATTTTGGTCAGGGCGCATTGCTGCTGAAGAACCCGGAAGCCGTCAAAAATCCGTTTTACCTGATGGCCCCGGACTGGGCACTTATCCCCCTGGTGCTACTGGCCACGATGGCGACGGTCATCGCATCTCAGGCACTGATCTCGGGTGCATTCAGTGTGACCAAGCAGGTGATTCAGCTGGGCTATCTGCCGCGCCTGAACATCCAGCACACCAGCGTTCGTGACACCGGGCAGATCTATATTCCGCTGGTCAACTGGGGCCTGTTTGTGACCATTGTGCTGGCGGTGGTGATGTTCCGCTCATCGAGCAACCTCGCGGCGGCTTACGGTATTGCAGTCTGTACCGACATGTTGATCACGACCGTACTTACTTTTTATGTCATCCGCTACAAATGGAACTACCCGCTGGCGCTGTGTGTTGCCGCCACAGGCTGGTTCCTTGTGGTGGACTTTGCCTTTTTTGCATCCAACCTGATGAAGCTGTTTGCGGGCGGATGGTTCCCGCTGATGATTGGTGGCGCGATTTTCACGTTGATGGTGACCTGGAAAGACGGGCGCAAACTGCTCAATGAAAAGCTGCGTGCCGACGCCATTGACCTCAACAGTTTTCTGGAGGCGGTTTTTGTCAGCCCACCCATGCGGGTGGACGGTACGGCCGTATTCCTGACCGCCGAGCCCGGCACCGTGCCCAATGCGATGCTGCATAACCTCAAGCACAACAAGGTGCTGCATGAAAACAACCTGTTTGTGACCGTGCGCAACCATGAGGTGCCCTGGATCGGACTGGACAAGCGGCTGGAGATTGAACCTCTTGGGCACGATTGCTGGCAGGTGGTCATTCACTATGGTTTCAAGAATGATCCCGACGTGCCCAAAGCCCTGGAGCAAATCAAGGGGCGGGGCTGTGAACTGGACAACATGACCACCAGCTATTTCCTCTCGCGCGATACCGTGATTCCTACCATCGGGGGTGGCATGTCGCAGTGGCGGGAGAAGCTGTTTGCACAAATGCACCACAACGCCAGTGGCGCTGCAGACTTCCTGAACTTGCCCAATAACTCGGTGGTGGAACTGGGCAGCAAAATCGAGATTTGAGCCCGGCGCGCTAGACTCCTGCGATGCGTTTTTTCAAAGATGTCTCGCTGTCGTCGTTCACTGCAGGATTTGTAGCCGTTCTGGTGGGCTTCACCAGCTCGGTGGCCATCGTTTTTCAGGCGGCACTGGCTTTTCACGCCACCCCTGAGCAGATTGCGTCCTGGATGTGGGCGCTGGGCCTCGGCATGGGTTTGTGCTCGCTGGTGCCCTCCTTGTGGTTGCGTAAGCCGGTCATGGTGGCCTGGAGCACACCCGGCGCAGCGGTACTGGCCACGGCCGGTCTGGCGGGTGGTTTTTCGATGGCCCAGGCCGTGGGCGCGTTCATGGTTTGCGCGGCATTGATCACCTTGTTTGGTGTGACGGGCTGGTTTGAAAAGCTGATGAACCGTATACCCATGGCGATTGCTGCGGCGCTGCTTGCCGGGGTGTTGGCCCGTTTTGGCCTGCAGGCCTTCACGGCCGCTCAGACTGCCATGCCGCTGGTGCTGCTGATGCTGGGCAGCTATCTGCTGGGCAGGCGCTTGCTGCCACGCTATGCCGTGGTTATAACGCTGGTGATTGCTATTATTTATGTAGCTGCCCGCGCACAACTGACGGGGACCGATATCGGATTCAGCCTCGCAATCCCGGTGTTTGTGGCGCCGGAGTTTCACTGGGGGGCTATCGTCAGTCTGGCGCTTCCCTTGTTTGTGGTGACCATGGCCTCGCAAAACCTGCCGGGCGTGGCCGCCATTCAGGCGGCAGGTTACGGTGGGCATGATGGCATTCCCGTCTCCAGAATCATCACGCTCACCGGGGTAGCCACCCTGGTGCTGGCGCCATTTGGGGCGTTCGCCTTGAACCTGAGTGCCATCACCGCTGCCATTTGCATGGGGCCGGAAGCGCATGAAGACCGAAACAAGCGCTACACGGCGGCGGTTTCCTGCGGCGCCATTTACGTGGTGCTGGGGGTATTCGGTGCAGCCATCACCGGCGTGCTGACGGCTTTCCCCAAAGAGCTGGTGGCTGCCATTGCGGGCCTGGCCCTGTTGGGCACCATTGGTTCAGGGCTGGCGACGGCCCTGCGGGAAGAGTCGCATCGGGAGGCGGCGCTCATCACTTTTCTGGTCACACTCAGTGGCGTGGTCATCGCTGGCGTCGGGTCGGCTTTTTGGGGTGTGGTGGCAGGCGCCATTGCACTGGTTGTTCAACAGTTTGGGCGTGCGCGTTGATATGAAAATCCTGTTTGTTGCTGATCCGCTGGAGTCGTTCAAAATCTACAAGGACACGACGTTTGTCATGATGCGTGAGCTGCAGCGCCGCGGGCATACGGTTGCCGCCTGCGAACCCAAAGACATGATGTGGCAACGTGGCGCAGTGGTCACAGCCTTTGTGCGCGACATCACCCTCACCGGTGAGCCTGAGCGCTGGTTCAAATCCGAGCAGACGCACCCTGCCGCGCGGCCGCAGGCGCTACGTGACTTTGGTGCCGTGGTGATGCGCAAGGATCCGCCTTTTGACTCTGAATATTTCTACGCTACCCACCTGCTGGAGCAGGCCGAGCGCGAGGGCGCCAGGGTGTTTAACAAACCCCGGGCCTTGCGCGATCATCCGGAAAAACTCGCAATCATGGAGTTCCCGCAGTTCATCGGCCCCACCCTGGTTACACGCGATGAGGACGACGTCAAGCGCTTTCATGCCGAACACGGGGACATCATCCTCAAGCCGCTGGACGGCATGGGCGGCACGGGCATCTTCCGGGTGAAGGAGGATGGTTTGAACCTGGGTTCCATCATCGAGACGCTGAACCAGCGCGGTGCCCAGACGGTGATGGTGCAGAAGTTCCTGCCCGAAATTGCCCTGGGCGACAAACGTGTGCTGGTGATTGGCGGCAAGCCGGTGCCGTTTTGCCTGGCGCGTATTCCGCAAGGCGGTGAAGTGCGTGGCAACCTGGCGGCAGGTGGCAAAGGAGTGGCCCAGCCGTTGTCAGCAAGAGACCGTGAAATCGGCGAGACGCTGGGGCCCATTTTGATGGCGCGCGGCCTGTTGCTGGCCGGCGTGGACGTCATTGGTGACTGCGTAACTGAAATCAATGTCACCAGTCCGACCTGTTTTCAGGAAATTTACAATCAGACAGGGTTTGATGTGGCCTCCATGTTCGTGGACGCCCTGGAGGCTGCGGTATAACTGCGGTCTCACTTTTCTATAGGGGATTTCATGAAAGCCTTGTTTGCGGTAATGGCGCTCGCGGCGTCGGTATCAACCAGTTTGTCTGCCCAGACGCTCACCGATGTGAAACTGGACCCGGCCCAGGGCTTGGCTGGCCAAAACGTGACAGCCGCCATTTCACTGGATGTGGAGAACAACGCCAACTGCGGGTTGAAAGTCCATTGGGGTGACGGTGCAACTCAAGAGATCAAGGTAACTGACAAGGCATCCATTCCCTACAAGGCAAGTCATACCTATGCCAAAGGCGGCGATTATCAGGTCATGATCGAGCCCAAGCGGGTGGGCAGCCATCTGAAATGCAGTGGCAAGAACATCACTGTCGCCTACAAAGTAGCAGCGCCGGTTGCTGTCGCGCCCGTTGCTGCCGCTTCTGCGCCGATGAAGGCAGGCCCCACATGCCCTGAAGGCTGGAAACTCAATCCGAAAAGCGTGAACAAGAAGACCGGCGCTTATGGTTGCACAGCCAAAGCCGGAACCCCATTGCCTGAGAAGAAACCGGTCTGTCCGGGTAATCTGACCTATTCAGAGAATATCAAAAAAGGCATGATGGGCTGCAAGCCCTAAGCCCTAATCCCTGCGCTAGGCGGCCAAAGCCGTCAGCGGGGCCGTGAGCGGCAGGGGGCTGCCGTTCACAAATGTCATCAGCTGACCGGACGCCAGAGGCGTCCAGGTCTCATTGGTTGTCAATGGCTCGGTGACCACAATAGCCAGCCGGTCATCGGGCCCATTGAGGTCTGCCAGATCCACTTTCACATCCTCATCCTTGAGTTGAACTTCCGGAAATGGGTGTTCCCGTACGATGTAATAGAGCTTGGTGCTGGCGTGAGTCCACAGTGCCTGGCCGTTGCTGAGCAGAAAATTGAAGGTGCCATGCTTTGCAATCTCTGGTACCAGATCCCGTAGCGTCAACGTGAGCTCTTCCACGCTGGGTACGCCGGCATGTGATTTGGACAGCTCCTGCATGATCCAGCAAAAAGCGGTTTCGCTGTCGGTGTCCCCAACCGGTTTGAACGCGCCGTGCAGGTTCGGAGAAAAATCCTTCAGGTCCCCGTTGTGGGCAAACACCCAGTAACGTCCCCACAGTTCGCGCACAAACGGATGGCTGTTCTCCAGCGTCACAGCACCCACGGTTGCCTTGCGCACGTGGGCAACGACATTGTGGCTCTTGATGGGGAATGTGCGCAGCATCTGCGCGATGGGTGAGGTGGACGCGCTCTCCTTGTCCACAAAATAGCGGATACCCTTGCCCGGTGCTACGCCTTCACTTTCAAAAAAAGCAATTCCCCAGCCATCTGCATGATGGTCGGTGCATCCGCCGCGCTGCGAAAAACCGGTGAAACTCAGGGTCAGACTGGCGGGCAGCCGGCTGTTCATTCCGAGAAGTTGACACATGGTATGAGTTTAATGTCGAGTGCGGGTGCAATCTGAGAACCATGCAAGTTTCAGGCCCTGTCTGTGGTGGATTCACGATTTGATGGCTTCCCCCGTGGTTTTCCCGCTATTTTTCTCGTAGTTGCCAGGCAGCCACCAGCGCCAGCAGACACAAGCCGGCCAGCATCAGAAACGATTCGTTGAAGGCCGCCAGGCGCGCCGGGCTGCTGGTGGCGTTGGTCAACGAGTCGCCATGGGCGCCCAGGCGCCACTCCAGCACGATGCCGCACAGGCTCACCCCGGCCGCACCGCCGAGTGTTCGTATGAAGTTGATGGTGCTCGATCCCTGTGGAATCAGCCCTTTGCTTAACCCCCGCATGGCGCCCAGGTTAAGTGACGGCAAAATGAAACCCAAGCCTATGCGCCCCAGCACCGCGAACGCC
>JAABRC010000064.1 GCA_011391115.1 Candidatus Egaibacter danicus
AGCGCCTCCTCAATTTTTTCAAACAGGTCATCCCCGCCGATGAGAAAGTCAACCGGCTCGTCCAGCACGTCCAGTTCTTCACCCAGTGTGTCTTTCAGCGTCCACGTCAGGGCGACCACGCAGTTATTTGTAATTTCCATAGGAGAATTGTCGCAGTTTGGATCGCAACCCGCGACCCTGCGAGAAGTATGGGAAAAATATGGAAGTGAATCAACCCCTGAAAATGCTCGGCGACCTGAGTCCGGTGGTTTTCATGAAGCGCCATTGGCAAAAGAAGCCGCTGCTGATTCGCCAGGCCTTCCCCGGCTTCCAGCCGTTGCTGGATCGAGCCACACTGTTTGAACTGGCAGCCCGCGAGGGAGTTGAGTCGCGGCTGGTCATCCAGCAAAACAAAACACCAAAAAAGGGGTCGTCCGGCGCAAAAGGCTCGGCTGGCTGGCTGCTCAAACACGGCCCGTTTGCGCGCCGTGCCCTGCCGCCCCTGCATCAGCCGGGCTGGAGCCTGCTGGTGCAGGGGGTTGATCTGCACTGCGATGCGGCGCATGATCTCCTGAACAGGTTTCGCTTTGTACCCGATGCAAGACTGGATGATTTGATGATCAGCTACGCTACCGACAGCGGTGGCGTCGGGCCACACTTTGACAGTTACGACGTGTTCCTGCTACAGGCACTGGGTACACGCCGCTGGCGTATTGGCCGACAGAAAAAACCTGAGTTGCAGGAGGGCGTTCCCTTGAAGATTCTGACGAATTTTGAGCCTGAGCTGACCTATGACCTGGAACCGGGTGACATGCTCTATCTGCCGCCGGGGTATGCCCATGACGGCGTGGCCGTGGGCGAGTGCATGACCTACTCGATCGGCTTTCGGGTCCCCAAGCGCAGTGAAGTGGCTCAAGAACTGTTGCAGCGGCTTGCCGAGGATGCGCCTGATTTGGTAGGCGATGCGCTGTACCGCGATGCTGGCCAGGCGGCAGTGGATTCGCCAGGACAAATTCCTTCCGGTTTGTTCGATTTTGCCCGTGACGCCTTGCAGGCTGCACTGCAGGACCCCAAGGTGATGGAACGTGCGTTAGGAGAGTACCTTACAGAGCCCAAGGCGAATGTCTGGTTTGACCAAGGGCAGCCGTTGTCTGGCGTGGCAGCGGTTTGTCTGGACCGGCGTACCCGGATGATGTTTGACCTGCATCATGTTTTCATCAACGGCGAAGGGTATCGTGCTGGAGGGCGAGACGCCACACTGATGCGGCTACTGGCTGACCGGCGTCGCCTGGAGAAGGCTGAAGTTGGCCGTCTCAGCGCTGAAGCGCGGGAGTTGCTTGAAGCCTGGTGTGAATCGGGGTGGGTTCATGTTGACTGAAGGCCGATTTGAAGGCCGTGTTGCGTTTGCACAGCGTTTGCGCGAGGCGTTGACTTGTGCCGTGCAGGAGGGCTGGCCTGAAATCATGGTGAGCGATGCCACGTTTGAAGACTGGCCCTGGCGCGAGCGTGATGTGGTGGATCTGCTGCGGGCCTGGTCAAAAACAGGGCGGCATTTCACCATGCTGGCTAGCCGATACGATGTTGTTGAGCGTGATCAGGCGCGCTTTGTGACGTGGCGAAAAAAGTGGAGCCACATCATCGATTGCCGGGTTTGTCGCACGGTGGACCCGCAGGATTTTCCGAGTGTGCTGTGGAGTCCTCATTGGACGATCCAGCGATTCGATTTGCGTTTGAGCACGGGCGTTTGTGAAGGCCGTCCTGAGCGCCGTGTGGCTTTGAAAGAGGTGCTGGATGAACACCTGAGGAACAGCACGCCAGGGTTTGCGGCGACGACCTTGGGGCTTTGAGAACTCCCCCTGAGCCTTGTTTTTTCGATTCAGCAAGGGTTTTTACCTAGTGTGTTCCATAAGTGGCATATAATAGAAGGCTGGGCAAAAGAGCTCGAGTCCTTTTGGCTGGTCTGCGCAGTTCACTGCACAGACAATTTCCGGAAATTGTTATTCTTTTTACTTAATAGGTATTTTCAAATGAACAAATCTCTCGTTTTGGCTGCCGTGATCGCTGCTGCTGCCTTGGCCGCTTGTGGCAAAAAAGAAGAAATGGCTCCTGCCGCTGCTCCTGCAGCCGCTGCTGTTGAAGCCGTCAAAGACGCTGGTGCTGCTGCCGCTGCTGCTGGTGCTTCCGCCGCTGCTGGTGCTGCTACTGCGGCCGCTGCAGGCGCTTCCGCCGCCGCTGGCGCTGCTGTTGACGCAGCCAAAGGTGCTGCTGACGCCGCTGGCGCTGCTGCTGCTGAAGCCGCCAAGAAGGCAGCTGACGCTGCTGCTGCCGCTGTCAAGAAGCCCTGATACACCGGCTTTATCGCCAGTATCCCAAAAGCCACCGCAAGGTGGCTTTTTTGTTGTTGCTTCAGAACGTTATCCAGTCAGTTCCCTGCACCGGGTCAGCAACGCCAACATCATTCAGGTCGCAGCCCAAGGCCAGGCACAGTGCGGCGCGGGCAAGGTCGGGGTGATTGTTCTGCAAGCTGAGATGGGCTGCGACAACAGTTTGCAGGCCTTCATGGGCAACCCCGCGGACAATTTCGGACGCCTGCTGGTTCGACAGGTGCCCGAAGTTCCCCCCAACACGTTTCTTGAGAAAAGGTGGGTAAGCCGACCTGGCCAACATTTCAGCTTCGTGATTGCATTCCAGCAGCAGGGCCTCACACAGGGAGAGTTGTTCCAGTACGTGCGCCGTTGCATGACCCAGGTCTGTCAGGATGCCCAGACGTCTGGAGCCGTCGGTACAGGTTAGCTGAAGCGGTTCCCGGGCATCGTGTGGCACCGTGAAGGGCTGTATCTGGATGCCCCCAAGATCAATGGATGTGCCATCTTGTGCCAACTGCAGTAAACCCTTGAAATCCGGTGCGTCCAGCGCGGCATGGGTTCCCGGGCTCATCCAGACAGGCTTGTTGTTGCGCAGAGCCAGTTGCCTGGCACAACCAATGTGGTCGCCATGCTCATGGGTGATGAAGACGGCATCGATCTGATCGGCATCCAGTCCGGCCTTTGCGAGGCGGGCGTCCAGCTGCTTCAGGCCAAAGCCGCAGTCAACCAGCAATCGGGTAATACGCAAGCCATCAGAGCCCTCAACAAGGGTTGCATTGCCCGAACTGCCACTGCCCAGGCTGCGAAACCGAAGCAAGGCCGTGCCCCAGCCTATTTCAGGTCGTCCGCCAGAACTTTGACAATACGCTGGGCATTGGCCGAGGTGTCCGGTGCGCCATTCGTATCGAGAATGGAAACAATGGTTGCATCGGCCTGGCTGCGCACGGCGATCTGGTATTTAAGAGGCGGGTTGCTTTTCGCAGAAGCCCCCAGCAGTTTCGAGAAAAAGCCCGGTTCTGACTTGTCCGCGTTGGGTTCCACATAGCGAACAAAATAGATACCCTTGTTACGGTCGCGGTCTTCCACGGTGAAACCGGTTCTGTCCAGCGACAGACCTACACGCCGCCAGGCGCTGTCAAACCCTTCAGGTATTTGTACAACTGGCTGGCCGTTGACAGTCGCTACAGCTGAGCGACTCTTGGCCGCTCCCGTCGCTATCAATGCTTTGGATTGCTCCTGGGACACGCCCAGCTTCACCATCAGACGCCGCAAGAACTCGGCTTCCAGTTCCGGATCGGCCGGACGCGGCTGCCATACGGTCGTGTCCTTGGATGTCGAACTGTAGACCTCAATCATGCCTCGGTGGCTGATGAAAATTTCGGTTCCACCCGCAGCATTGCGCTCCATACGGGTGCGAAATTTGTCCCGCTCGCCCGTTGAATACAGGGAGTCAAACACCTTGCCCAGCGTGCTTCGGATGAAGTCCTGTGGCAGTTTGGCCCGGTTTTCAGCCCAGTCTGTCTCCATGATGCCCAGATTGTTCTGGTCCATGGCCAGCAGAAAGCCATTTTCCTGCCAGAAGTCGCGCACTGAATCCCACAGCTGATCCGCGGGACGCGCTACCACCAGCCAGCGCTGATTGCCAGCGCGTTCTATGCGCACGTCTGACAAAGAAGTCACGGCTGTCGGCACGGACTGGCTGGGCTGGCCGGCCTGATAACCCGAAGCGGTGACCGTACCACCCGGTATCGCATAACGGTTTTCCCGGGACAACTGGGTCAAATCAGGGGGGACTTCAAGAGAAGGTCCTTTGCCTGCACTCTGGTATTCGACCTTGTCTTCGTTCAGCACTGAGCAAGCTGCCAGTGACAACGAGATACTGAGCACCGCAAGTCTGGAGAGTTGATTCACAAAATTGTCCTCGGCTAATAGGGATTTGGTCATAGCAGGCTGGCTGCACGCAAGGCGGTTTCCACAACTGGCTCATTGGCGTGAGCCAAACGTGTCATGGGAAGTCGCATCGCGCCGCCACACAAACCCATGCGGGACATGGCCCATTTCACAGGGATCGGGTTGGCCTCAACAAACAGGTTCTTGTGCACCGGCATCAACTGAAACTGGATGGCCATGGCACGTTTGACGTCACCCGCAATGGCAGCTACGCAGAGTTCGTGCATGAGGCGGGGCGCCACATTCGCTGTCACGCTGACGTTGCCCTGACCACCACATAGCATCAGTGCTACCGCTGTTGGATCGTCGCCAGAATAAACGGCGAAGCCCTTGGGGACTTCCCGTATCAACCACTGCGCACGCTCGATATTGCCTGTTGCTTCCTTGATGCCCACAATGCCGGGTACCGAGGCCAGGCGCAGCACCGTATCGTGCGCCATATCCGCCACACTGCGGCCCGGCACGTTGTACAGCACCATCGGCAGGTCAATGGCTTCGGCAATGGCCTTGAAGTGTTGATACTGCCCTTCCTGCGTAGGCTTGTTGTAATAGGGAACAACCTGCAAATGGCAGTCGGCACCAACCTGCTTGGCAAAGCGGGTCAGTTCGATGGCCTCAGCAGTAGAGTTGGCGCCGCAACCCGCCATGATGGGCACACGTCCTTTGGCCTGTTCCACCGACACGCGGATGATCTCGCAATGTTCTTCTACATTGACAGTCGGCGACTCACCCGTGGTGCCGACAACACCCACGCAATCCGTACCCTCGGCAATGTGCCAGTCGATGAGCTTACGTAGAGTGGGGTAGTCCACGCTGCCGTCTTCATGCATCGGGGTGACCAAAGCCACGATGCTGCCAGTAATTGGTGTCATATCCGCAGTCAAAAACGGGAAAGAAGCATTCTACCTAGAGCGGATAACGTGCCGGCTGTACAGGTGCTGTCAGCGTGCGCACGGCAACAATACGCTGCACAAATCGGTCGGGGTCACCGAGAAACCCGTCCTCAAATGCAACTACACGCAGTTCCTTGCACACCTGCAGCAACTCGCCCGGCTGCAACAGAAAGTCCGGGCGCGATGGCTTTCCAACCGACTCGTTGCCTGCTGCGAAGGTTTCATAAATCAGCACGCCACCTGGCGCCAGACTGCGCAGCAGCGTAGGAAACAGGGGTCGCCACAGGTAGTTGGTCACTGCCACGGCATCAAACTGGCTGGGGTTGGTGCCAGTCATCAACGGCCAGGGACCGTTTTCGATGTCGGCCATGATCGCCCTTGCCTGCCCGCCAGTTACCAGATCTGCTATTGAATCAATAGCTGGTTGCGCAATGTCAACGCCGGTTACGTGGTGATTTTGACCACAAAACCAGCGCACGTGGCGACCGTGACCACATGCGACATCCAGCACCGTTCCGCGAGGGGCTATGAGGTGCGACCAGTGTTGCACCCAGGCCGAGGCGGTGCCCGCACCGTGTGAATTCACTATCATTTGTATAGCTGGTTACGCACTGCCATTAAGGGCTGGTGGTCAATTTGACCTAGAAACAGGCCCAGATCTGATCGGCCAGTGTCTTCAGAAAATCTGGGCGCGTGTAAAGCATAAAAACCGCCAGCAACACGATGACTGCAGCAGCGCAGACAAGAAGCTTTCTGCCTCTTTGAGGGATCATGCTCATGGTCATGCCGTTTGCGGTGAAGCCGGCCTGGCACCGCGCAGAATGGCGGCTTCCTTGACCGGCATATTGATCAGCCCCGCAAAGATGCCCAGCGCAATGGCGATGTACCACACCACGTCATAACTACCCGTTCGGTCATACAAAAGTCCTCCGAGCCACACGCCCATGAATGAGCCGATCTGGTGGCTGAAAAACACGAAACCTCCGAGCATGGACAAATGCGCCACGCCAAAGATTTGAGCGACTACCGCGTTCGTTGGCGGCACGGTTGACAGCCACAGCAAACCCATCACACTGGAAAAGATGTACACGCTCGCGGGCGTGAGAGGTGCAATCAAAAATACGCTGATGGCGAGCGAACGGGCGAAATAGATGAACGACAGGATATTTTTCTTCTGCATTCTCTGGCCCAGCATTCCCGCCGCATAGGTGCCGAACACATTGAACAGGCCGATCAGCGCCAGCGCATAACTGGCCACCTGGGGAGACAGGCCCTTGTCCTTGAGGTAGCTGGGCATGTGCACGCCAATGAACACCACCTGAAAGCCACAGACAAAGTAGCCTGCCATCAGTAGCTGGAAACTGGGGTATTTGAAGGCCTCACGTAGCGCCTGCACAATCGTCAACTCACGCATGGCGGTAGCCCCGGCAGCAAATCCGGGCTCGCGCAGGCCCCAGGCCAGCGGGATGATCAACATGGCCATGGCCGCCAGTGCTAACAGAGCGTTCTGCCAGCCCAGTGTCAGAATGAACTGACCAGAGGTGGGAACCATCAGAAACTGGCCAAACGAACCGGCAGCAGCTGCTACGCCCATAGCCCAGGAACGCTTGTCTGCGCTGACGTTGCGCCCGATTACTCCGTAAATCACCGCGTAGGTGGTCCCCGCCTGCGCCACGCCCAGCAAAACGCCGGTGGTCAGGGTGAACATGAGTGGCGTGGTGGAGAAGGCCATGCCTGCCAAGCCCAGCGCATACAGCAGGCCGCCGACGATCACAACACGGACGGCGCCGAATTTGTCGGCCACCATGCCCGAGAAGATGCCGGCCAGGCCCCACGTCAGGTTCTGCACGGCAATGGCCAGCGCGAAGGTTTCGCGAGTCCAGCCCTGAGCCTGTGTGACCGGTTGCAGCCACAACCCGAAGGCGTGTCGGGTGCCCATCGACAAGGTCACAATGGCCGCGCCACAGATCAGGATCTGGGTCATGGAAAGCGTTTTGGTCGCAGAAGTCATCCGGAGAATGTAGTCAATTTGTTGATTTTTTGCAGCTTTGACCCAAATGCAGGGAGTCTTCGGGGATTTACGGCTGTATATATATCCAGCCATTTTAGCCTTGTCGGTCTACAATGAAAAGCTATGGCAACGAATCCTGCAGTCAAAACAACACCCGAGTATTCAGAGGGGTCCATCCGCGTTCTCAAGGGGCTGGAGCCCGTCAAGCAGCGTCCGGGCATGTACACCCGAACCGACAACCCGCTGCATGTCATCCAGGAAGTTCTGGACAACGCTGCGGACGAGGCGCTGGCCGGGCACGGCAAGAAGATCAAGGTCATTCTGCATGCGGACGGCTCGGTTACGGTTGAAGACGACGGGCGCGGCATTCCATTTGGCATGCACCCTGAAGAGAATGCGCCGGTTATTGAACTGGTCTTCACGCGCCTGCATGCGGGCGGTAAGTTCGACAAGGGCAAGGGCGGTGCCTACAGTTTTTCGGGCGGCCTGCATGGCGTGGGTGTGAGTGTGACCAACGCGCTGGGCAAGCGGCTGGAGGTCACCACCTTCCGTGAAGGCTCAGTGGCGCACATTGTGTTTCAGGGTGGCGATGTCACCGAGAAGCTGAAAGTACGCAAGGCGGCCGAGGGCGACCGGCGCAGCGGTTCCACCATACGCGTCTGGCCGGACCCCAAATACTTCGAGACCAGCGTGTTACCAATGGCTGAGCTCACCCACCTGCTGCGCAGCAAGGCGGTGCTGATGCCCGGGGTGACAGTGTTGCTGCTCAATGAGAAGACCAAAGAAACCCTGAGCTGGATCTACAAGGGCGGCCTGCGCGACTACCTGACGCAGACGCTGACGGGTGATCCGGTGATTCCGCTGTTTGAAGGCGACGGCTTTGCCGATGCGCAGAACGATACCTTTGCCGACGGCGAGGGCGCCTCGTGGTGCGTGGCGTTCACGGAAGACGGCCAGCCGGTGCGCGAGAGCTACGTCAACCTGATCCCCACCAGCGCCGGTGGCACCCATGAGAGTGGCCTGCGTGACGGCCTGTTCACAGCGGTCAAAAGCTTCATTGAACTGCACTCTTTGCTGCCCAAGGGCGTGAAACTGTTGCCCGAAGACGTGTTTGCCCGCGCCAGCTATGTGCTGAGCGCCAAGGTGCTGGATCCGCAGTTTCAAGGCCAGATCAAGGAGCGGCTGAACTCGCGTGATGCGGTGCGTCTGGTGTCCAGCTTTGTGCGCCCCACGCTGGAGCTGTGGCTGAACCAGCATGTGGAATACGGTAAAAAGTTG
>JAABRC010000065.1 GCA_011391115.1 Candidatus Egaibacter danicus
GCGGAAGCCATTACGCAGGCGGTAGCCAAACTGCCGCAAGGACTGCATTCGAACGACATTTCCATGGTGTCAGTGTCCACGACGCTAGCCACCAATGCCGTGGTTGAAGGCCACGGCAGTGCGGTGGGTGTGATACTGATTGGCTTTGATGCGCCCATGGTGGAAAAAACGGGGATTGCCAAGGCATTCCCTGGCATTCCGATAGAGGTTATTGCTGGCGGACATGACCACAACGGGCATGCGCCAGTGCCACTTGACCTGCCCGCCCTTGAAAGTGCGCTGAAACGCGTGGCAGACAAAGTTGATGCGTTTGCTGTGGCTTCCACCTTCGCTGTGCGAAATGCCGAGCATGAGATTGCCGCCCGGGACCTGATCGTGTCGCGCACCGGCAAACCCGTGACGCTGTCAACAGAGTTGTCGTCTTCGCTGGATGCACCCCGCAGGGCGTTGACTGCGGCCCTCAATGCACGGTTGATTTCGCGGGTCTCAACGCTGATTGAAGCTGTCAATCGCGCCATGACGAAGCTGCAAATCAATTGCCCCCTGATGATCGTCAAGGGGGATGGCACGCTGGCGCTTGCCGAAACGGTGGCGACCCGACCCATTGAGACGGTTTTATCCGGCCCTGCGGCAAGCCTGGTGGGTGCGCAATGGCTATCAGGGCTGGACAGTTTCATCATGTCGGATATGGGGGGCACAACCACAGATCTGGGTGTTTTGATCGACGGACGGCCCCGGATTTCCCAAGAGGGCGCGGAGGTGGGCGGCTGGCGCACCATGGTGCGGGCCATTGATGTACGTACCATTGGGCTGGGTGGCGATAGCGAAGTTGCTCTCGGTGCCAACCGGAAAATCCTGCTGAACCCGCAACGTATTGTTCCGGTCGCGCTGCTTGGCGCCCGCTACCCCGAGGTGTTGACTCTGCTGGAGGCCGATCTGGCTGATGTGGAGGGGGGTGGTTCCCTACACGGCCGTTTTGTCTTGCTGCCGTTTGGCGCGCGTGAAGGCGTGCCCACGGGAGAGCTGACGCAACGGGAGGCGGATGTTCTACGCCTCATCACCGACAAGCCGCAGCCTTTTCGGAAAATTGCAACCTCGATGACAGCGCAACGCGCCATCGCATCACTCAAGAAAAAAGGACTGGTGCAAATCAGCGGTTTCACACCGTCTGACGCTGCGCATGTGCTGAGCCTTCAGTCCAACTGGTCGGGTCCAGCTGCCCGGATGGCAGCGCAGCTGGGTTGCCGTCTGCGGGAGATGAAGTTCCCGACGCCGGAGCGCACGGAAGAGTTTGCGCGTGACGTCTGGAGCGAGACGGTCCGCCTGACTGGCAGAGCCATCCTGGATACAGCTTTTGGCATGAGCCCGTCGGATGATCGTCTGATCAATGCGGTCTGTTCGGGCGCCGGGACAGTAGGGCTGGCCAGCGTCAGCATGACGCCCACCATTCCAGTTGTGGCGGTCGGAGGGCCGGTCAAGGTGTATTACAGCGAGGTGGGAAGGCGACTGGGCTGCAATATGGTTTTCCCGGAGTACTGCGATGTTGCGAACGCGGTGGGCGCCGCCACCGGTGTCGTGGCGCAATCCGTGACGGTCAGGGTAGGAGGCGATGGAAGTGGCTTGTTTCTGGTTCACTCCACCGTAGGAACGCGTCAGTTCACGGAGCCTGGAGCAGCGATGGATGCAGCGACTCAGCTGGCCCGGCAATCGGCATGGGATGCGGCGGTGACGATGGGCGCGCACGAACCCGAAGTGAAAATCACGATTTCGAAACAGTGGATGCCCAACGCGACCAGTGACGCTGGCCTGCTGGAGGCGGTTATCGTTGCCGAAGCAATAGGACGCCCCAACGTGTCCCTGTCCGTATGACGGCAATCACTGCATGGCATATATTGGCTGCTTTACAAGACTTAACCTACAGCAACACCCGCGACATACGGCGGCGCCACAATGAAAACTTCCTTGTGATGTGACCTGATGACCCCAAAACAATACGTTCTGTCTGCTTTCTTCCTGCTAGACGCTGCCCGCAGGGGCCAGATGCTTTTGGGGAGGTCTCTGCTGTTGGCGCTTGTTGCTGTGGGGGTATCCGGCTGCACGACGCTGCCCCCAAAGGAATTGGTGCTCCCGGAAACGCCGGTGCCTGCTTCCTGGTCTTCTTCTGCGCCGGGTTCATCCGGGCAGGCCACGGCATCACTGGCCCAATGGTGGCAACGCTTCAATGACCCACAACTCACAGCCCTCGTCGAGCAGGCCATGCAGGCCAATACCAGTATCCGGTCTGCGCAATCGGCATTGCTGCAGTCACGGGCGTTGCGTGATGTCAAAACAGCGGGTCTGATGCCCGGCGTTTCGGGCTCTGCCTCGGCGCAGCGCAGCCAGACGAATGGCAACGATGCGACCAACAGCTTTCGGGCCGGTCTGGATGCCAGTTGGGAGCCGGATGTATTTGGGGGCAAACGCAGTGCGCTGGGTGCGGCTGAAGCGGACGCCCAGGCCGCCGAAGCGTCACTGGCGGATGTGCAGGTATCTGTTGCTGCGGAAGTGGCGTTGGCCTATATCCAGTTGCGCGGTCAGCAGACCCAACTGGTGATCGCTGCCAGTAACCTGGCCAGCCAGCAGGAAACGTTGCAGATTACCGATTGGCGAGCCCAGGCCGGACTTACCACATCGCTGGAAGTCGAGCAGGCGCGAACTTCCACCGGGCAGACAAGCGCCCAGCTTCCCGCGCTGGAAACCAGTATTGCCACGACCCGACATAGTCTGGCGGTGCTGACTGGGCAGTCACCCGATGCCCTGCAAGCCTTGATGGGAGCGGGGCAGGCGGTTCCTCAGGTGGCAGAAGACCTGGCCCTCGCGATTCCCGCGCAAACCCTGCGCCAGCGTCCCGACGTGCGCGCCGCCGAGCACCGAATCAGTGCTGCTCTGGCGCGGGTTTCTGTGGCGGATGCCGCGCGTTACCCCGGTTTTTCCATCAGCGGCTCTGTAGGTCTGAATGCCCTGACACTGGGGGCCCTTACCAACGGTGCCTCCGTGGTCAATGCGCTGTTGGGTAGCGTGTCCATTCCCTTGTTTGACGGTGGCGCTGCAAGAGCCCAGGTGCGAGCCCAGGAGGCGGCGCTGGAGCAGGCCCGCATCGGATACCAGTCCGTCGTGCTGACGGCATTGAAAGATGTGGAGGATGCACTGGTGGCTCTGAGGGGTGACCGTGCACGTCTGGTCCACCTTCAGGGCGCCGCCACGGCAGCAGGCAATGCCGCTTTGCTGGCGCAACAACGTTACGCCAGTGGCCTGATTGATTTTCAGACTGTCCTGCAGACGCAGCGCACGCTGATGACGGCGCAAGACAGTGTGGCCAGTGCCCGTGCCGACATCAGCACCGACCATGTGCGCCTGTACAAGGCACTGGGTGGCGGCTGGCTTTGAACCTAACCTGATTCTGGAACCCTTCATGACATCCCAAGTTGCCCCCGGCGCCAACTCCTCCACTTCTGCGGTGCAGGCCCTGCTCGCTGAAGCGCCCCCAAAGGTGTGGTGGCGCAGAACCCTCGTCTGGGCTGTTTTGGCAGCGCTGGTTGTTACTGTGGCCGGTGTCTATTTTTGGCAGGCGCGAAGCAAAAGCAATGCAGCACCTGTTTTTGTCACCGAGGCGGTGAATCGGGGCAACCTGACCTTGACCGTTGCCGCCAACGGCACGCTGCAGCCCACCCGCTCGGTGAGCATTGGCAGCGAACTGTCGGGCACAGTGCTGCGCGTGCTGGTTGATGTGAATGACCGGGTCAGGAAAGGCCAGGTACTTGTCGAACTCGATACTGCCAAACTGAACGACCAGGTGACACGCTCGCGCGCTGCGCTTGGCGCCGCCAATGCTGCGGTGGCCCAATCGGTAGCCACTGTCAAGGAAGCGCAGGGTAATCTGGTTCGGCTGGAGGAAGTGGCCCGCCTGTCAGGCGGCAAGGTTCCTTCCAAAGCCGAGCTCGACTCTGGCCGGGCGGCCCTGGAGCGCGCCAAGGCAGAGGAAGCCAGTGCCCGTGCTAACGTGACCCAGGCGCAGGCGACTGCGGCTACCGATGCCACCAATTTATCCAAGGCATCCATCCGGTCGCCTATCGATGGCGTGGTATTGACCCGTTCGGTGGATCCCGGCAACGCTGTGGCAGCCTCGCTGCAGGCGGTCACCCTGTTCACGGTTGCGGAAGATTTGAGCAGGTTGCGCTTACAGGTCAATGTGGATGAGGCCGATGTGGGCTCTGTCAAGGTAGGGCAGAAAGCAAGCTTTACCGTCAGTGCGTACCCTTCCCGCAGATTCCCTGCCACCATCACCCGTGTGGCATATGGCTCCACCACCACGGATAACGTGGTGACCTACATCACCTATATGGAAGTTGACAACGCTGACCTGACGCTTCGTCCGGGCATGACCGCGTCCAGCACCATCACCTCGACCGAACGGAACAATGTCTTGCTGGTGCCGAACAGGGCCCTTCGCTTCACACCCACCGCAGCAGGCAGCGCCGTTGCGAAATCCAATGGGGGCATTGTGGGAAGCCTGCTGCCCCGGATGCCCAGATCGGCATCGCCGAAAACTGCCGGCGGCACGGGCACTGCCAGGCAGGTATGGGTGTTACGTGACGGGGCCGCTGTGGCCATGGCGGTAGTCCCGGGTATCAGCGACGGCCGCATGACTGAAATCACGGGTGGCGATTTGCAGGCTGGCATGCAGGTGATCACCGACCAGCGCGCTGCGGGAACTTCGCCGTGAGCCAAACTACGCCCCTCATTGAACTCAGGCGGGTGACCAAAACCTATGGTGCCGGTGCCACTGCCTTGCAGGCGCTCAAAGGGGTAGACCTGACCATTGAAGCCGGCGATTTTGTGGCCATCATGGGCCCCAGCGGGTCAGGCAAGTCCACCGCCATGAACATACTGGGTTGTCTGGATACACCCACCTCGGGCGAATACCTGTTTCGCGGCGTCCACGTTGAAAGCCTGTTACGAGATCAGCGGGCACGCCTGCGCCGTCGCTTTCTGGGTTTTGTTTTTCAGGGATTCAACCTGCTGGCACGCACGTCTGCGCAGGAAAATGTGGAACTGCCCCTGCTGTACCGCGGTGAGTCGGCGGCGGCACGGCATGCGGCAGCGGCGAAAGCCCTGGCCGCGGTCGGACTGACGGGGTGGGAACACCACACGCCGTCTGAGCTATCGGGTGGGCAACAGCAGCGCGTGGCCATTGCACGGGCCATTGTCACGGAGCCGGCCGTGCTGCTGGCCGACGAACCCACGGGTAACCTGGACACGCACCGAAGCCGCGAGATCATGAGCCTGCTGTGGGGCCTGAATGTGGACCACGGCATTACCGTGCTGATGGTTACCCACGAGGCGGAAATGGCCGCTTACGCCAAGCGTATCGTGCGCTTTGTCGATGGCATGGTGGAAAGCGATGTGCCCAACCCGCATCCGGCGGCGCTAAACGAGGCGCAGACCCTTGCCAGGCCTGTCATCGAAATCGCAGCCGGGAGTCGCTGATGCTGCTCAACACGTTGCTGCTGGCGTTGCGCTCCATCCGGCGCAACCTGATGCGATCCTTCCTCACCATTCTGGGCATCGTGATTGGTGTCAGTGCTGTCATCACCATGGTGACTCTGGGCAATGGTGCAACGCTGGCGGTTCAAAACCAGATTTCCGGATTGGGCACCAACTTGCTGCAGATACGGCCTGGCCAGCGCATGGGCCCGGGTGCCGGAGGCGCTGGTGCACCGTCGTTCAAGGAGGTCGACGCCGACGCCATTGCGTCCCAAATCGGCGGCATCTCGGCTGTTGCGCCCGAGGCCCGTTCCAGCGCCACGCTGGTCGCCAACGGCCGCAACTGGGCTAGCAGCGTCGTCGGCAGCACCAACTCCTGGCTGGTCACGGGCAACTGGACGCTGGGCGATGGCCGTGAGTTTTCTGACGATGAGTTGCGCGCAGGCGCTGCGGTGTGCATCATTGGTGAAACAGTACGACGTGAACTCTACGGCACGCGACCTGCAGTGGGAGAGCAGCTTCGAGTCAAACAGATTTCCTGCGAGATTGTTGGCGTTTTGACTTCCAAAGGTCAGGGCAGTTTTGGCAATGACCAGGATGACATGGTGCTGGTACCGATCAAGACGCTTCAGCGCCGTATTACGGGCAATACGCGGGTAAATACCTTGCTGGTTTCCATGATGGACGGAAGTGATGCCACCCGCATCAAGGCCGGCCTGACGCAGCTGCTTCGCGAGCGGCGCAAGCTGGCTGATGGTGTTGAAGACAACTTCAATGTGCTGGACACCAAGCAACTCGCCGACACCCTGTCGGGTACGACCAAGGTCATGACCATGCTTCTGGGAGCAGTGGCAGCGGTAAGTCTGCTGGTCGGAGGTATCGGCATCATGAACATCATGCTGGTCAGCGTGACCGAGCGCACGCGGGAGATCGGTCTGCGCCTGGCTATTGGCGCGCTCGAACGCGAGGTGTTGCTTCAGTTTCTGATTGAGGCTGTGGTGCTGGCGTCGCTAGGTGGCCTGATCGGTATCGTGCTGGCCACAGGTGCTTCCATGGCGCTGGCAGGCGTCATGGAGGTGCCCTACCTGTTCAATCCGGGCGTTAACCTGTTGTCATTCCTGTTCTCGGCAGGAATAGGGGTACTGTTTGGCTACTTTCCGGCGCGCCGCGCCGCACGACTGGACCCCATCGAGGCTTTGCGGCACGAGTGAAGGATTCAGATGTGGCATTGGGCCAGGCGCGCCCCGTGAAGCATGACAAACGAGCGAAATGCATTGTTGACGCCAGACAGGAATGAGTCACGCCTGTGCAGCAAGCACCAGTCGAGCATCTTGGGCATGTCTTCAAGGTGCAGCACGGCAAGACGACCTGCTTCAAGTTCGATTTGAAAAGTGTGCGCCGACAAGAAACTGATGCCCATTCCGGCCATGACAGCCTGCTTGATAGTCTCGTTGCCCGACAATTCCATGGACACTTTGACCTGAAGCGATTGGGCTTGTAAAAGGTGTTCAAAAAACTGCCGGGTCGCGGAATTAGGCTCTCTAAAAATGAACGGCTCGTCTTTCAGTGCATCCCAGTGAATTTGCCGCTTTTTTGACAGGGCGTGACCAGCAGCAGCAACGATGCAGTGCGGATGCTGCGCAAAAGTCTCCGCCTCCAAGTCAGCCTCGGACGGCGGGTACCCTGCAATCGCGACATCTAGCTGGTGCTCCTGCAACATTCCCAATATGGCGTCGCGCCGGTCAACAGTCAGTTTGAACTTGACGCCGGGCCACTCCTGCGCAAATGCCATCAATAGCTTGGGCGCAAAGTAGTGAGCTGTCGGCACAACGCCCAAATGCAGCACACCGCCCCGGGAACCTTCGGTCACATGAAATGCGGATATGGCCTCCTCAGCGATCAACACCTGGTTCAAGATGCGTCGTGTCTGTCGGAGCATCTCTTCGCCGGCCTGGCTGAGCGTTACCTTCTTTCCCTGTTTCACGAGCAGTTGCAATCCCAGGTCGATCTCAAGCTGCTGCACTTGCATGGAGACAGCGGGTTGGCTGAGGCTCAGTTGATCAGCGGCTCGCGAGTAATTCAGGTTACTTGCCACGGCCTCAAAGATGCGCAATTGACGCAGGGTCAGATTTTTTAGCCAGTTTTCCCGCGCCTGGGTGAGTGTCTGGGGCGCCAGACTCGTTTCCTTGCGGGAAATCCCTGGGGTGCTGGCACGAACCGGTTTTTGAGCGTCAACGCGTTTCATAAGTGTTTTCCCTTGCTTTTCTCCCAATTTCGAACGCTGATGGATCAGCCTGTGCAAACCGTCCGTGGCTTTGTATGAGCATTTTTCAATGTATCAGTGTTTCTTATCGATTTCATAAAAATATATGCGTTGTTTCTATCGATTGGCCTCTTTACAGTCACTTCCAATCTGCCGCACATAGCAAACCATGACTCAAACCTCGTCGCCTGCTGCTTTCCCTCAATGGAACCCCGATCTTGCGGCCGCGCTGGATGCGCCGCAGCTGCTTCTATACCGTTCCAACCTGTTGGGGTCCGACCTGAGAATCACAAACTACGGCGGCGGGAATACGTCGGCCAAGATTACCCAGTCAGACCCGCTGACAGGGCAACAGGTTCAAGTCCTTTGGGTCAAAGGCTCCGGTGGTGACGTTGGTTCCATGAAGCTGGACGGTTTTTCCACGCTGTATCTGGAAAAGCTGCAGGCACTGCAAGGTATCTACCGTGGTCCGGAGCATGAAGATGAAATGGTGGCCTATCTGCCGCATTGCACTTTCAACCTGAACCCCCGTGCGGCCAGCATCGACACGCCCTTGCATGCCTACCTTCCGTTTGCCCATGTGGACCACATGCATCCGGATTCGGTCATTGCGATTGCTGCGATGGCCAATAGCGAAGCGCTGACTCAAAAGATCTTTGATGGCACCGTCGGTTGGGTACCCTGG
>JAABRC010000066.1 GCA_011391115.1 Candidatus Egaibacter danicus
TTGGGCTCATGGTCATGTTCGAATGCGTGTTTGCCGCGCCAGCCCATCAAGCAGGTAGGAAAGCAGACCCAGCAGGAATCTCAACCCAGCGGTAGCGTATCCAGCGTGGCATAGGTGCCCCGCAGCCACGTCTTCACCCGTTGGCGCTCCAGCATGCCCAGCGCATCAGGTCCGGACGAGTTGTGGATGGCAGCCCAGAAGCTGGCGTTTTGCCGGTCAATCTTGCGCATGCTGGCCTCGTGCAGCTGCGCCAGTGTGATGACGTGGCCACCCAGCGCTACAGCTTTCTTGAGCGCAGGCGAATGGTCCAGCTGTGAAAAATCAGAGCCACGGCCTTGGTTCTTTACTACGAAATAATTCGGGCCTGCACCATAGGTGTTGACCAGCCGGTCCAGCAGATCGACCGAGTCCTTGCCGGCATCAGCCAGGTGCCAGAAATTGACGGTGACGCCCATTTCGGCCAGCAGCGACAGCACATCAGAGTCCCTGATCCAGCGCGAAAGGGGCGCAGCCGTTTGCGCCGCCAGGTCAACGATCACGCTTTGTTTCTGGCCTTCTACGGGCGGCTCTTCAAACACACTGGCGATCAGGTCCAGGCCTTCGTAGGTGTCCACGATCACGGGGGACGCATAGTCGGCGTAAAAGCGGGTGAACGAGGTGTGCGAGCGGTCGGTGTCAAAGCCGGTGAAGGGGCGTTTCTTGTCGATGAAATACTGGGCCAGAACCCGTGCGGTGACGGACTTGCCGACCCCGCCTTTTTCGCCGCCGATGAAATTGAGTGAAGCCATGTTTGTCTCGTCTTGTGTGGATGTCGTCTATTTTGAATGCCGCAGATCGCGCATGAACGGAAATTCCTTGCTGCCGGCCACGTTGATGGTGGCAGGTGGTATGGCCATTTTGCCCGGCGTATGACCCATCGCGGCAAAGCGTGACAGACGGCGGCTCTCGGCCTCATACGAGTTGACCGGGAAGGTTTCGTAGCTCAGGCCGCCTGGGTGCGCCACAAAGTACTGGCAGCCGCCAACAGAGCGCTTCATCCAGGTGTCAACGATGTCAAACGTCAGCGGCGCATGCACGCCAATGGAGGGGTGCAGACTGCTGGGCGGGTTCCAGGCCTTGTAGCGCACCCCGGCCACAAACTCGCCCACGGTGCCAGTGTTTTGCATGGGCAGGGCTTGCCCGTTGCAGGTGATGACGTAACGGCTCTCGTTGAAGCCCTTCACATGCACCTCGATGCGCTCCAGTGACGAATCAACATAGCGGGCCGTGCCGCCCGGGGCACCTTCTTCGCCCATGACGTGCCAGGGCTCCAGCGCGTTGCGCAGCGTGAGCTCGATGCCGGCGGACTGGACCGTGCCGACCATGGGGAAACGGAATTCCACATGGGGGGCGAACCAGCTGGCGTCAAAGGCGAAACCGGCAGAGCACATTTCGGCAATCACGTCGTCGAAATCCATCTTGATGAAGGTCGGCAGCATGAAGCGGTCGTGCAGCTCGGTGCCCCATCGCGTGGCGGGTGCCTTGTACGGCGTTTTCCAGAAGCGTGCGACAAGGGCGCGCAGCAACAGCTGCTGCACGATGCTCATGCGCGGATGTGGCGGCATCTCAAACGCGCGCAGTTCCAGCAAGCCCAGGCGGCCAGTGGCCGAGTCAGGCGAGTACATCTTGTCAATGGAGAACTCGCTGCGGTGGGTGTTGCCCGTGGCGTCAATCAGGATGTTGCGCAGCGTGCGGTCCACCAGCCATGGCGGCATGCTGTGGCCGTAGAGTTCGCGGTTTTTGTAGATCTGCTCAATCGCGATTTCCAGCTCATACAGCTGGTCGTTGCGGGCTTCGTCCACGCGTGGCGCCTGGCTGGTGGGGCCCACGAACATGCCACTGAACAGGTAGCTCAGGGAAGGGTGGTTGTGCCAATAGAGCAGCAGGCTGGCCAGCAGCTCGGGCTTGCGCAGGAACGGGCTGTCGGCCGGTGTGGCGCCGCCCATTACAAAGTGGTTGCCCCCGCCGGTGCCGGTGTGGCGGCCATCGGTCATGAACTTCTCGGCCGACAGGCGCGACTCAAACGCCGCGTTGTACAGAAACTCGGTGTTATAGACCAGCTCTTTCCAGTTGTTCACCGGGTGGATGTTGACCTCAATGACACCCGGGTCGGGTGTGACCTGCAGGAGCTTGAGGCGCGGGTCGCGCGGGGGCGGGTAGCCCTCCAGCACCAGCTTCACGCCCAGTTCTTTTGCCGTGGCTTCAATGGCGGCAAGCAGGTCGAGATAGCTTTCAAGCTTTTCCAGTGGCGGCATGAAGATATACAGCACGCCGGATTTTTCGCCCTGGCTTTCGGCCTTGGGGCCGCTGGCGCGACGCGGGTCGCGCACTTCCACGCACAGCGCGGTGCGCGTCACCCAGTGGGCAGACTCCTGGGCGTCTGGCACGCGCACAAAATCGGCGGGCTCACTTTGCTCCGCGCTGTGGGCGGCATCGGTGGCAATACGGGCTGCGCCTGGCGATGTCGCCATGTGGGCCGCGCCCTGGAATTTGCGGTCGGCTTCGTGCGGGCGTCCGCTACCCGCCAGGTAGGTGGGCGGTGTATTGGTGCTGGCAAGACCACCCATGCCGGAGCCATCGTATCGGGCGGCAAAGTCCCCGTGCGGTGGCAAATTCGAGCGAACGGCATTCGGATCGGTCTCGATCAGGTAGGGGTAGTCACCTTTGCTCACCCAGGGGAGGGAGTCCAGCGGCAACCTCAACCCCATGGGCGAGTCACCCGGCATCAGGTACATGCGCTCATCGCGGAAGAACCAGGGGCCGGTGGTCCAGGCCGGGCCCGCCAGACGGGGCCCTTCACCGGGTTTTACCGGCAGCACGTAGCCGACGACCGAATCGAGTTTCTGCTCAAACACACGGCGCAGGCGGGCGCGCTCCATCTCGTCGTCAAGCCTGGAGTTGAACGGGTCCACATTCACCGGCAGGCGGCGCTCACGCCACAGGTAGTACCAGGTGTCTTCATAGGCCGGCAGGATGAACTGGTCGGTCAGGCCCAGCTTTTTGGCCAGCGTGCGCGTGAAGCGGCTGGCGTCTTCCGCGGTGTAGTGGGTGGGCACGCGCTCGTCGGTAAACAGGGTGGGGTCAGCCCACACTGGCTGTCGGTCGGCACGCCAGTAAATATTGAGTGCCCAGCGGGGCAACTGCTCGCCGGGATACCACTTGCCCTGGCCAAAGTGCAGAAAGCCGCCCCGGCCGTATTCATCACGCAGCTTCTGCACGAGTTCGGTGGCAAAGCCGCGCTTGGTCGGGCCCAGCGCGTCAGTGTTCCACTCTGCCGCGTCGCGATCGCTCACCGCGACAAAGGTGGGCTCGCCACCCATGGTCAGGCGCACGTCGCCTGCCACCAGTTGGGTGTCAACGGCGGCGCCCAGCGCCATGACGGCGGCCCATTGTTCTTCAGTGTAGGGTTTGGTGACGCGGGGCGACTCGTAAATGCGTGTCACCCCCATGTGGTGGCCGAACTCTACTTCAGCCTTGTCCACGCCACCTTCAATGGGGGCCGCGCCGGATGGCTGGGGCGTGCAGGCCAGCGGAATATGGCCTTCGCCGGCAAACAGGCCCGACGTCGCATCAAGCCCGATCCAGCCTGCGCCGGGCAGATACACCTCGCACCAGGCGTGCAGATCGGTGAAATCGACCTCGGTGCCGCTGGGGCCATCCAGCGCCTTGACGTCGGGTTTGAGTTGAATCAGGTAGCCCGACACGAAGCGCGCCGCCAGCCCGCAGTGGCGCAGCAGCTGCACCAGCAGCCAGCCGGAATCGCGGCAGGAGCCGGAGGCCAGCGTCAGCGTTTCTTCAGGCGTTTGAACGCCGGGTTCCATGCGGATCAGGTACTTGATGTCTTTGCTGACCAGCTGGTTCAGGTAAACCAGAAAGGTGTTCGTGCTGCGTTTGGTCAGGTCGATCTTTTCCAGATAAGCCGCCACCATGGGGGTGACCGGATCCGCCACCAGATAAGGCGCCAATTCCTCCTTGAGCTGGGTCTCATAGGTGAAGGGGAACTCCATCGCCGACGGTTCCAGGAAGTAGTCAAACGGGTTGTATACCGCCATCTCGACTACCAGATCCATCGTGACCTTGAACTCTTTGGTCTTTTCCGGGAAAACGAGGCGCGCCTGGTAATTGGCAAAAGGGTCCTGCTGCCAGTTGACGAAATGGTCTGCCGGCTCGACCTTGAGCGAATAGGAGATGACGTTGGAACGGCAATGCGGCGCCGGGCGCAACCGGATGATTTGTGGCCCAAGATTGACCAGACGGTCATAGGTGTAGTGGGTCACGTGATTCAGCGCGGCGTGAATGGACATGGTTTTGTTCTGGACAGATTGACAGGTTAAGGAAACGCGTTGGGCACATACTAGCAACATTGCCGCAGGCCGACAGGTTAAAGCAAGGACCAAGCCATCATTTGTATGCGCCACGTTAGCATCGTGGTCATGCAAATCCCCACCACCGGCGACCTTCGGCCCTCTGCACCGCTGTTTTCCGTGCTGTTGGGTTTTGTGGTGGGTTGTGCCCTGCAGTTGCAGCAGGAAATTTTATGGAGTGGCCTCATTTATGGGTCATTTGTGCTGTCAGCCCTCGTCCTGTATGCGTGGATAGCTCCTAAAAACATAGCAAATAACTTGACCCTGCAGATGGTGGCATTGCTGCTGGCCACCTGTCTGGGTTTTGGACTGACAGGTTTGCGGGCATCGGTGTTTGCCAGCCAGTCGCTCGCCCCCGCGCTGGAGGGCAAAGACCTGACGGTGACGGGCATGGTAGCCGCCATGCCCCAGCGTAATGAGTCGGGCCTGCGGTTTCGCTTCTCGGTGGAATCCGCCGCACTGGATGGAGAGGCTGTGCGTGTACCGCCCCGCGTGTACCTGAGCTGGTATGCCGGTGTGGTGCCAGAACCCGATTCCATGCTGTCCCTGCAACGCCAGCCGGCCGATCTGAGGGCCGGCGAACGCTGGCAGATGACGGTTCGGCTCAAGGCGCCGCACGGCAACAGCAATCCGCACGGTTTCGATTACGAATTGTGGCTTTGGGAGCAGGGGCTGCAAGCTACCGGCTACGTGCGTGCCGGTCCCAAAGACCCTGCGCCGCAGCGTCTGGACGCAACCTGGCGCCACCCCGTGGAGCAGGTGCGCCAGCGGGTGAAGGACGCCATTTATGCCCAGGTGGGCGACCGGCGCGCAGCCGGATTGATTGCCGCGCTGGTGGTGGGCGACCAGAACGCCATCGACCGGGCCGATTGGGACGTCTTCCGCGCAACCGGTGTCGCACACCTGATGAGCATTTCCGGGCTGCATGTGACCATGTTCGCATGGCTGGCCGCGCTGCTGGTAGGCTGGCTATGGCGGCGCAGCGGAGTGCTGTGTCTGGCGTTTCCGGCGCCCAGTGCGGCGCTGATTGGCGGGCTGCTGCTGGCCACGGCTTATGCGGTTTTCAGCGGCTGGGGTGTGCCGTCGCAACGCACCATCTGGATGCTGGCTACCGTGGGTCTGTTACGGTTTTGGGGCAAACGCTGGCCATGGCCGCATGTCTGGATGCTTGCGTGCGCCGTGGTGGTGGCGGTAGACCCGTGGGCACTGTTGCAGCCTGGTTTCTGGCTGAGCTTCTGCGCTGTAGGGGTTCTGTTTGCTACCGATTCAGGAGCTGCTCACGCATATTCGACGAGGGCTAAGGGCCGATTTGTATCAATGATTCAGGAACAATGGGTGATCACGCTGGGCCTTGCGCCGCTGACTCTGCTGCTTTTTGGTCAGGTTTCGGTGGTGGGTCTGGTCGCCAACGTGATGGCCATTCCCTGGGTGACGTTGGTGGTCACGCCACTGGCGATGCTGGGTGCGGTGTTTGCACCTGTTTGGGGAGTGGCGATTTGGGCTATTGATGCACTGTCATGGTGCCTTCAGCAATTTGCTGCTGTGCCGTTTGCCACGTTATCCATCGCCCAGCCTCCGTTGTGGGCCGGTCTGGCCGCAGTGGCAGGCGGTGTGCTGCTGGTGTTGCGACTGCCTTGGAGCGTGCGTGCGCTGGGCTTGCCCTTGTTGCTGCCAGCGCTGCTGTGGCAAAGCCCTCTGCCTTCGATGGGCGAGTTTGAACTGCTGGCTGCCGACATCGGGCAAGGCAATGCCGTTATCGTGCGCACGGCGAATCATGCGCTGGTTTACGACACCGGGCCCCGGTTTTCGCTGGAAAGTGATGCCGGGCACCGGGTGCTGGTGCCACTGTTGCGGGCACTGGGGGTAACCGTGGACACAGTCATGCTCAGCCACCGCGACACCGACCACGTGGGTGGCGCGCTGGCGGTGCTGGTCATGCAGCCGCAGGCGGAATTGATGAGCTCGATTGAAGACGGTCACGAGTTGCGTCTTGTACGTCCGGTGAAGCGGTGTGTCGCCGGCCAGACCTGGATATGGGATGGTGTGCGTTTTGAGGTGCTGCATCCGCGGGCTGAAGACTACGCGGTGCCGGGCCAGACTGCCCTGCCGAAATCCAACGCCATGTCCTGTGTGCTGCGCATAGCCAGCCGGAATGACGCGCAGGTGGCGATGCTGACCGGGGATATTGAGGCTGCTCAGGAGGCCAGGCTGGTGACCGGCACCGCGCCGCTGAAGTCAGACTTGCTCCTGGTACCACACCACGGCAGCAAGACGTCCAGCAGCCCCGCGTTTCTGGATGCCGTAAATCCCAAAATCGCGCTGGTTCAGGCGGGGTACCGCAACCGGTTCGGCCATCCGGTAGCGCCTGTGATGGACCGCTATCGGGAGCGCGGTATTGAGGTTGTCAATTCGGCGCGCTGCGGCGCCGAAACCTGGCGCTCAGACCGCCCACGGGAAATCACCTGTGAGCGAATGACAGGAGCCCGATACTGGCACCATCAAATGCCCTGAATTCATCAAATTTAGGCAGTGGCCCAAACCTTGCTTGGAGAAACTGAGATAAGCTGAGGCCAGGAGATGAGTCGCCATGCATAAATTCGACGAGATGTACACGCAATTGCCCTACGAGTTTTTCTCGAAGGGCAAGCAGATTCGGGATCATTACAAGATTTACGATGAATGGCTGGCACGCCAGCCCGGCGACATGATGGCCAAGCGCCGTGAAGAAGCGGAATTGATTTTCAGGCGCGTGGGCATCACCTTTGCCGTTTACGGTGCCAAGGACGAAGATGGTTCCGGTACCGAGCGGCTGATCCCGTTTGACCTGATTCCCCGCATCATCCCTGCCCACGAGTGGGCCAGCATGGAAAAAGGTCTGGTGCAGCGCGTGACGGCGCTGAACTGCTTCCTCCATGATGTGTACCACGACCAGAAAATCATCAAGGCGGGCCTGATTCCGGCCGAGCAGATCATGCAGAACGCCCAGTTCAGGCCCGAGATGGTGGGTGTGAGCGTGCCAGGCAGCAACTATTCGCAAATATCGGGCATCGACATTGTGCGGGCTCCCAATGCAAAGGGTGAAGGCGAATACTACGTGCTGGAAGATAACCTGCGCGTGCCCAGCGGCGTGAGCTACATGCTGGAAGACCGCAAGATGATGATGCGGCTCTTTCCTGACCTGTTCAGCGCGCACCGTGTAGCCCCAATAGCCCACTACCCCGACCTTTTACTCGAAACGCTGCGCGACTCCAGTCCGCCGACCACAGCCGAGCCGACGGTGGTGGTGCTGACACCTGGCATGTACAACAGCGCTTACTTTGAACACGCGTTTCTGGCGCAGCAGATGGGTGTGGAGCTGGTGGAAGGACAGGACCTGTTCGTCAAGGACAACTTTGTGTACATGCGTACCACGCGGGGCCCCAAACGGGTGGACGTGATCTACCGTCGGGTCGACGACGATTTTCTGGACCCCAAGGTGTTCCGGCCGGACTCGACGCTGGGCTGCGCCGGTTTGCTCGACGCCTACAAGGCGGGGCATGTGACTATCTGCAATGCAGTGGGAACGGGTGTTGCAGACGACAAGTCCATCTACCCGTACGTGCCCAGGATGATCGAGTTCTACCTCGGTGAGAAACCCATCCTGAACAATGTGCCGACCTACATGTGCCGCAATCCGGCAGACCTGAGCTATGTGATGGCCAACCTCAAGGACCTGGTCGTCAAGGAAGTTCACGGCGCAGGAGGTTACGGCATGCTGGTGGGGCCTGCCTCCACCAAGGCCGAGATTGAAGACTTTGGCAGAGCCGTGCTGGCCAACCCCAGTGGCTACATTGCACAGCCAACGCTGAGCCTGTCCAGTTGCCCCACGTTTGTGGAGAGCGGCATTGCGCCACGCCACATTGACCTGCGGCCCTATGTGCTCAGTGGCAAGACCGTGCAGATGGTGCCCGGTGGCCTGACCCGCGTGGCGCTGAAAGAGGGCTCGCTGGTCGTCAATTCG
>JAABRC010000067.1 GCA_011391115.1 Candidatus Egaibacter danicus
GCTTCTCTCCAGCGACATGACGCTGAGCTGGTCGGGCCGGGGATTTTCCAATAGTGTGCGCGCCCTGAAATGGCAGACCCTGCAAGACGTGACATCTCCCATCACGCCGCCTTATGACCGCCTGCCCCAGGTCGCCACGCAGTACCAGCGCACGGGTGTCAACGGGTTTGATTTTTCGTTCAATGCGGACTACACCCGCTTTCAGGCCGACAGCACCCTGACAGGCCAGCCCAACGCGCAACGAACGTTTGCGCTGGCCCAGATCAGCCGGCCATGGCAAACACCTTCCAGCTTTTTCACGCCCAAGTTGCAGCTGCATGCCACGAATTACCAGTTCGATGCCCCGCTGGCCAATGGTGCCGTGTCGGCCAGCCGCACCGTTCCAACTTTCAGTCTGGACAGCGGACTGGTGTTTGAGCGTGACGCCAGTTATTTCGGCCGGGCCCTGCGCCAGACTCTGGAGCCGCGGGCCTTCTATGTTTACACCCCATTTCGGGACCAGTCCAGCCTCCCCATTTACGACTCGGGGGCGACCGATTTCAATTTCGCGAACATCTACACGGAAAATGCCTTTGTTGGCAATGACCGCATCTCGGACAACAACCTGCTGACGCTGGGTTTGACTTCGCGGCTGCTGGATCCGGACACCGGAGCCGAAGCCGCACGCTTTGGCATTGCCCAGCGACTGCGGTTCAAGAACCAGAATGTGACCCTGCCTGGCGGTACGCCAGTAACCGACCGCATCAGCGACGTGCTGCTGGGTGCGTCACTCAACTGGAACCCTTCCTGGGCGCTGGACACAACGGTGCAGTTCAACCCCAAGACCCGGCGCTCCGAGCGGTCAACCATTGGTGCGCGCTACAGCCCGGGCAACTACCGCGTGATCAGTGCAGCCTACCGGCTCCAGAGGGACCTGAGTGAACAGCTCGACATTGGCTGGCAGTGGCCCATCAATGACCTGTGGGGAGACAAGGGGCAGGATCTTGGCCCGGGACAGGGGCAGGGTGGTGGGCGCTGGTACAGTGTGGGGCGTTTGAACTTCAGCATGCGGGACGGCAAGCTGGTTGACTCGGTAATAGGTCTGGAATACGACGCCTGTTGCTGGCTGGGCCGGGTGGTGCTGGAGCGCCTGCAGACCGGCACCACGTCTGCCACGCAGCGCATCATGTTTCAGCTGGAGTTCGTCGGATTCTCCCGGCTGGGGGCCAATCCACTGAAAACCCTCAAGGAAAATATCCCGCGTTATCAATATCTGCGCGAGCAAATCAGCTCGCCCAGCCGTTTCAGCAATTACGATTAGGCAATATGAAACACCGCGTTCTGGTTCTCACTCTGGCCGGCCTGGCCGCTTTCGGTGCAACGGTTACCCACGCGCAAAGCCTGCGCCTGCCTCAGGCCGGCGCAGCCGCTGTTGTCAAGCCCGCCGCGCCAGCGGGCAGTCAGCAGGCCGCCGACTTCATCGTCGCGGTGGTGAACTCGGAGCCCATCACCAACAACGATGTGCGCACCGAAGCCCGGCGATTGGCACAGCAGTTGGCACAGCAGCAAAATGGGCCGAAGCCGACGGCATCGGAGTTGACCAGTGAAGCGCTGGAGCGGTTGATCCGCAAAAAGGCCATATTGCAGTTCGCTGCCGAGTCTGGCATTCGCGTGTCTGAAAGTGACATTGATCAGGCCGAACAGTCCGTCGCACGTCAAAACCAGATTGACGTTGCAGAAATGTACAAACGCCTTGCTGCTGTGGATGGCATCTCGGTCAGCCAGTTTCGCAAACAGCTGCGCGAGCAAATCACCCTGACACGTGCGCGCGAGCGCGAAGTGGACGCAAGGTTGCGCGTGTCCGACGCCGAAGTAGATCAATACATCCTCAATCAAAAAAGCAACCCGGCAGATCAGGAAATCAACCTGGCGCAGATTCTCATCAGCGTGCCGGAAGCGGCCACGGCGGATCAGGCCAAGGTTTTGCAGGCCAAGGCTCAGCGCACGCTTGAGCGTGCACGTGCCGGTGAAGACTTTGCTGCACTGGCAAAAGAGCTGTCAGACGCCGCAGACAAGGCCAATGGTGGCCAGTTGGGCTTGCGCAGCGCAACCCGATACCCGCAACTGTTTGTTGATGCCGTACAAAATCTGAATGCGGGCGGAGTCGCGGGCCTGGTGCGCTCCGGTGCCGGATTTCATATTCTCAAGGTGGTGGAAAAGCGCGCGGCCGGGATGCCCGCCATGACGGTTGTCCAGAGCCGGGCAAGACACATTTTGCTGCGACCCGGTCCCAAACTGAGCGAAGCCGCGGCCCGAACCAGACTGGAAGACTTGCGCAAGCGCATCATGGCCGGTCAGGCGGAGTTCGCCGCGCTGGCTCGCGAAAACTCGCAGGATGGCAGCGCCGCACAAGGTGGAGATCTGGGGTGGGCCAGTCCCGGCCAGTTCGTGCCCGAGTTTGAAGAAGCCATGCGCGCGTTGGCTCCCGGTCAGATCAGCCCGCCCGTGACTTCGCGTTTTGGCGTACACCTGATCCAGCTGACAGAGCGCCGCACCGTTGCCTTGAGCCAGCGCGAGCAGAGGGAAGCGGTACGTGAAATACTGCGTGAGTCCCGACTGGAAGAGGCTTCTGCGACCTGGGAGCGCGACGTGCGTGCGCGGGCTTATGTGGACATGCGGGAGCCACCCCAAGAGTGAAGCACATTCCCCGTAAACGGTTCGGCCAGCACTTCCTGACTGATGCGGGCATCATCGATGGCATCGTTGGCCTGATTGATCCCAGGCCCGGGCAGGCCATGGTTGAAATTGGCCCCGGTCTGGCGGCCTTGACTCAGCCTCTGGTCGAACGGTTAGGTCATCTCACTGTTATCGAACTGGACCGCGATCTGGCCGCCAGTTTGCGCACCCATCCGCATCTCACAGTGATTGAGTCGGACGTGCTGAAAGTGGATTTTTCACTCGTTGCACAGGCGCAGGACGCTGCAAGATCGGGACCTGACAGCATGAAGCTGCGGGTCGTGGGCAATCTGCCATACAACATTTCCACACCCATCCTCTTTCATCTGCTGGACTACGTTGACGTGATTGAGGACCAGCACTTCATGTTGCAAAAGGAAGTGATTGACCGCATGGTAGCTAACCCGGCGACGTCGGACTATGGCCGCCTGAGTGTCATGCTGCAGTGGCGTTACGCCATGGAGGATGTTTTGTTTGTTCCGCCCTCGTCGTTCGATCCGCCGCCGCGTGTGAACAGTGCCGTGGTGCGCATGGTGCCCCGTGTCAATCCTGCCGCGGTGGACGTCAAGCGGTTGAGCGAAATCGTGCAGGTGGCGTTCAGCCAGCGCCGCAAACTGTTGCGACACACACTGGGACGCTGGCTGGAAGAAAAGGGGCTTGCAGGCACCTTTGATGTGCAGCGTCGCGCCGAAGAAGTGCCCGTGGCCGAATACGTTGAACTGGCCATGCGCGCGTGATGAAATCCGGCGCACGTAAAAAAAGCCCGTCAACTGACGGGCTTTTTTATGGGGGAGGCTATAGCCTCAGGCTGCTGCCAGCCAGTACCCTGCGTTAAAGGGGCTGCTCATGCGCAGCGCCAGAGGAGACACGTCCAACAGTTTGTCGGTTGGCATCTTCTCGCCCCCTTCAGTGGGGAGTTCAATCCCGGCGATGGCTTCGGTGCCATGTGCTTCGTTATTTGCCTCGTTCGCCCGTTCTGCTTGGCTGGTGTGTGCAGAACGGGCTACAGAAAAGAATAGAAGCACCTGAACGGTATCTTTCGGTCTCCCCAGTAGTCGGCCGCATCCCGGAAGATGTCCAGCAGCTGCTCACGCGCTTCCTTGTCAAACTTGGCATTCGCTGGAATGTGCTCCAGCACGGCAATAAAGCCTGGCTGGGGGCCTGACTTGTGCACCGGGTCTGTCATGCTGTCATACAGCGCGTCGAAATTCTTCCCGACGTGCGCTGGCAGCATGAACTGCTGGCCAATCATGTCCAGCACATCCTGCTTGGTCTGGGCACTGGCCAGATTGGCGTATAGAAAGTGCTGGCCCAAATCCTGGGCAGCATCCTGCAGATCCTGAACCCTGAAAGCACGGATCGACTGGACGATGTTGTTTCGCACACCGCGCAACGGTGTTTCGGCGGCAGCGCGCGATGGCGCCTGTGCCTGTGTTTCCTGATGAAGTGGCATGTTCATTCCCGCTTCTCTTTCCATAATGACGATACTCAAAATTTAGGGCACGATCCTGCGAAAGCTCGCATAGTGATCGGCCGTGTAATAACAGGCATCCGGCGTTTTCGGTTGACCGCCACATACGATGCGACGGGTTCCCCGGTGACTCACACCCGGCGTTCTCACGGTGTACTCGCGGTAATAACCTCGTTGATGCGGCGGCAGCAAACGCTCCCGATTACCAAACACCACACCATCTTTTTCATGGGGGAACGGACCACCCTGACGGATCAGGCCATAGGTCTGCGAGCCCTGCACAGGCAACTCTGTAACAGACACCGTGGCCACATCATCTGCAGTGGCGGGACCTTTGGCTTGCACCAAATTGGTCATGGACACCGCAGCGAGCAATAAGCCAGTAAGTACTAACTTGAAGCCGTTTGTCTGCACCATCCAGCGCTCCCAAACTTCGGGTTAACCCGTAAATTTCACAGCCTGTAGTGTCGTTGATTTGTGAGAAAAGCGCAAGGGCCTGCCCAAAAAATGGGCAGGCCCTTGGGGTTATCTGAACTTTTAAGTAAGTAATTGCTTACGTTTAATGACTTATCTGGTGGCGTTTGCGTCAGCAACGGTCAGTGCTGTCATATTTACAATTCGACGCACTGTGGTGCTGGCGGTCAGGACATGCACCGGTTTGGCCGCCCCAAGGAGCACCGGGCCGATCGCAATGTTGCCACCTGCAGCCGTTTTGAGCAGGTTGTAGGCAATATTGGCCGCATCGATATTGGGTAGAACCAGCAGATTGGCGTCACCCACCAGCGAGCTGTTGGGCATCAAAGCGGTACGCGCAGTGTTGTCCAGCGCCACGTCACCGTGCATTTCACCGTCCACCTCCAGCCAGGGCGCTTGAGCACGCAGAATTTCCAGAGTCTGGCGCATCTTGATTGCACTGGGCTGGTTACTGGAGCCAAAGTTGGAGTGGCTGAGCAGCGCTGCTTTCGGGTGCAAACCAAAGCGCATCATTTCTTCGGCAGCCATCACGGTGATCTCGGCCAGTTCCTCGGCGGTGGGGTCGTAGTTGACGTGGGTGTCCACCAGAAACACTTGTCGGTCGGGCAACATCAGGCCATTCATGCAGGCGTAAATCTGCACGTTCTGTGGGGTGCTCGGGCTGCCACCGGCTCGCCTGCCAATGACCTGATCGATGTATTGCAGGTGCATGGCTGTTGTGCCCCAGGTACCGCAGATCATGCCGTCCACGTCACCCTTGTGCAGCAGCATGGAGCCAATCAGGGTGAGCCGGCGGCGCATCTCGATCTTGGCGATTTGCACGGTCACGCCTTTGCGCTCGGTCATGCGGTGGTAGGTTTGCCAGAAATCCCGGTACCGGCGATCCTGCTCCACGTTGACCACGTCGTAGTCCAGTTCTTCCTTCAGCCGCAAGCCAAATTTTTCAATACGCTGGGCAATCACGGCCGGGCGACCAATCAGTGTGGGCCGGGCCAGGCCTTCGTCCACCACGATCTGGCAGGCGCGCAGTACGCGCTCTTCTTCACCTTCGCAGTAGGCCACACGTTTCTTGGTCGCCTTTTTTGCTGCCGTATAGATGGGCTTCATCGTTGTGCCTGACGCGTAGACAAAGCTTTGCAGTTTGTCGCGATAGGCCGCCATGTCCTTGATGGGGCGCAGTGCCACGCCGCTGTCGGCTGCAGCCTGCGCTACGGCCGGTGCAATCTTGATCATCAAGCGCGGATCAAACGGCTTGGGAATCAGATATTCCGGGCCAAAAGCCAATTGCTCGCCCGCATAGGCTGCCGCCACCACTTCGCTCTGCTCTGCTTGCGCCAGCTCGGCAATGGCGTGTACAGCCGCAATTTCCATTTCGACCGTGATGGTAGAAGCCCCCGCGTCGAGCGCACCGCGGAAGATGTACGGAAAGCACAGCACGTTGTTCACCTGGTTCGGATAGTCGGTACGGCCCGTGGCCATGATGGCATCGTCACGTACCTGCTTGACTTCCTCAGGAAGAATTTCTGGCGTGGGGTTTGCCAACGCAAAGATCAGTGGTTTGGCGGCCATTTTGGCCACCATTTCTTTCTTCAACACGCCTCCGGCGGAGAGGCCCAGAAAAATGTCTGCACCATCAATGATTTCACCCAGCGTACGGGCCGATGTCTTCTGCGCAAACACGATCTTGTCGGCATCCATCAACTCGGTGCGACCTTCATAGACCACGCCTGCCAGATCGGTCACAAAAATGTTTTCACGGGGCAGGCCCAGCTTCACCAGCAGGCCCAGGCAGGCCAGTGCTGCGGCACCCGCCCCAGAGGTCACCAGCTTGACGGTCTTGATGTCTTTGCCCACCACCTTGATACCGTTCAGGATGGCCGCACCCACGCAAATGGCGGTGCCGTGCTGGTCATCATGGAAGACCGGGATCTTCATGCGCTCGCGCAGCTTGCGCTCCACATAAAAGCAGTCTGGCGCCTTGATGTCTTCCAGGTTGATGCCGCCAAACGTCGGCTCCAGCGAGGCAATGATGTCCACCAGCTTGTCGAGGTCGTGTTTTTCGCTGATCTCGATGTCAAACACATCAATGCCAGCAAATTTCTTGAACAGAACGCCCTTGCCTTCCATCACCGGCTTGGCGGCCAGCGGGCCGATGTCGCCCAGGCCCAGCACGGCGGTGCCGTTGGTGATTACTGCCACCAGGTTGCCACGGGCCGTGTACTTGAATGCGTTGTTCGGGTCTTTGACAATTTCCTCGCAAGGCGCGGCGACACCGGGCGAATAGGCCAGCGCCAGGTCATGCTGGTTGACCAGCTGCTTGGTCGCGGCAATGGAAATCTTGCCGGGCGTCGGGAATTGGTGGTATTCGAGCGCGGCACTGCGCAACTCGGCGCGTTTTTCTTCGGCGTTGGCCGTTGTCTGGGGCATTGTTGTCTCCTGCTGTTATGAGTATGGCCTAAAGGCCAGCCCGCCAGCTTTGATAAGGGACGTGAATTGTAGACCCTGACAAGGGAAAACCCTAGTAGGTGGATATGCGTATGCATGAGCTCCGAGGGTGTTTCGGTTTTTACTTTCATGACTGGAATAAGCTGCTGCCCGTTCAGTCCTGCCGATGAAGATCGCCGGGGACCTTGATCCAGAGCAAAGCATCTCGTACGCCAAAAACCTAAAGTGCAAACAGATAGTCGCGAAGATGAGCGCGACAACGACATGCCAACAACGAATGGAGAAACTATGCAGGCCCCCCTGATGATGGAATTGATTGCCGCCGCCGTGGACCACGTGCTGGATACCACACAGGGCGACATTGTTTTGGGCATTCCGCTGGGGGTGGGCAAGCCCAATCCGTTTGTGAATGCGTTGTACCGCCGCATCAAGGACAACCCGGCGCGCCGCCTCAAAATCATCACTGCCCTGTCGCTGGAAAAGCCGGTGGGCAAGAGCGATCTGGAGCAGCACTTTCTGGCGCCGCTGGTGGAACGTGTGTTTGCCGACTACCCCGATCTGGAGTACGTGAAAGCCCTGCGCAGCGGCGGCCTGCCACCCAACATCGAGGTGCATGAAGTCTTCATGAAGACGGGCGACTACCTGAACAACGCCGCCGCGCAACAGGGCTACATTTCTACCAACTACACCCACATCGTGCGCGACATGGCGCTGCAGGGCATGAACGTGATTGCGCAGGCCGTCGGGGTCAAACAGACCGAAACCGGCCTGCGGCTGAGCCTTTCCAGCAACCCGGACGTGATCTTTGAGGTGGTGGAGAAGTTTCGTGCCGACAAGCTGCCATTGATCGTTGTGGGTGTCATTAACGAAATGATGCCTTTCATGCCCAACACGGCCGATGTGGGCCCCGAGTTCTTTGACGTGGTGGTGACCGACCCCGCCGGCACGCACACCGTGTTTGCTCCGCCCAACAACAAAGTCGGCCCGGCTGACTACGCCATTGGCTTGCACGCCTCCAGCCTGGTAGCAGACGGGGGCACGCTGCAGATCGGCATCGGTTCTCTGGGCGATGCCATCGCACAGGCGCTCATCGTGCGCGACCGGCACGGTGCGGAATACAGGCGCATCCTCGAATCCATCTGCCCGGATGGATTGACCGGGCGTGATCTGGGCCGTTTTGACAAAGGGCTCTATGGCTGCTCGGAGATGTTCGTCAACGGCTTCCTGAAGCTGATCGAAGCCGGCATCATCCGTCGCGAAGTGTTTGCCAGAT
>JAABRC010000068.1 GCA_011391115.1 Candidatus Egaibacter danicus
AAAGACATGGGTAGCGCAGCAGTGCTGTTGAGTTTGCTGTTGTGTGCGGGCATCTGGATCACGGCCGTGTTTCAACGCTGGGGAGCTTGAGGTGACTGCTTTGAAGACTTTTCCCGACCCTGCTTTTTCCGTCTGCGTGTACTGCGGCTCCAAACCCGGCACAAAACCCGAATTTGCACAAGCTGCGGCTGCGGTGGGCCACTGGATAGGAGAACACGGCGGCCAGCTGGTTTATGGTGGTGGCAAAGGCGGCCTGATGGGCATAGTGGCCAACGCCACGCTCAGGGCAGGCGGCCGAGTCATTGGCATCATTCCGCAAGCCCTCGTCGAGAAGGAATGGGCGCACCACGACTGCACCGAGCTGCACATCGTGGATACCATGCACGAACGCAAACGCATGATGGCCGAGCACGCCGATGCCTTCCTGGCCCTGCCTGGCGGTATTGGTACGTTTGAAGAGTTTTTTGAGGTCTGGACCTGGCGCCAGCTGGGTTACCACGACAAGCCCGTGGGATTGCTCAATACCGCCGGTTATTACGACGGCTTGCTGGGTTTTTTGCAGTCCACCATCAACCAGGGTTTTCTGGGCGAGTGGCAAATGAGCCTGATCCAGAGCGGCACCAGTCCGGCCGACTTACTGCAGGAACTGGTGCAGGCGGCGGGCACGTCACCCGCGCCGAGGCTGGACGCCCTCTAGAGGCGCCTTTTTCTTAAACGGCGGTTTCGTCTTCCTCACCGGTGCGGATACGCACCACGCGCTCCACAGCGGTGACAAAAATCTTGCCGTCACCAATCTTGCCGGTACGCGCGGCCTTGACGATGGCATCCACGCAACGGTCCACGTCTTCGGTCTTCACAACCACTTCAACCTTCACCTTGGGTAAAAAGTCCACCACATATTCCGCGCCCCGGTACAGTTCGGTATGCCCCTTCTGGCGGCCAAAACCCTTGACCTCGGTCACCGTCAGGCCCGTCACGCCGCATTCAGCCAGCGCCTCGCGCACCTCTTCCAGTTTGAACGGTTTGACAATGGCGGTGATTTGTTTCATGTATTCCTCGGATTCTGTACGCAATGGACTGAAGTTTACGCGCGAAACTTGCTGGTGACAGGATAGCGCCAATCCTTGCCAAAGCTGCGGTGCGTCACGCGGATGCCAATCGGTGCCTGACGGCGCTTGTACTCGTTGATCTTGATGAGTCGCGTCACCTTCTCCACGTCGGCACGATCAAAGCCGTCAGCCAGCAGGGATTCGATGCTTTCATCGTTTTCCATGTAGCGCTCCAGAATCGCATCGAGCACCTCGTAGGGCGGCAGGCTGTCCTGGTCTTTCTGGTCAGGACGCAATTCGGCACTGGGCGGGCGGGTGATGATGCGCTCGGGGATAGGGCCGCTGCCCGTACCGTAGGGATCATGCTGGTTGCGCCATTTGGTCAGACGAAATACGGTCGTTTTGGCCAGGTCCTTGATCACCGCAAAGCCGCCCGCCATGTCCCCGTACAAGGTGCAATAACCTGTGGCCATCTCGCTCTTGTTGCCCGTGGTCAGCACGATCGATCCGAATTTGTTGGATAGCGCCATCAACAGGGTTCCCCGAATCCGGGCCTGGATGTTTTCCTCGGTCGTGTCTTCCTTCAACCCCCGGAACTCGCCCGCCAGTGACGCCTTGAATGCTTCAAATTCGGGCACGATGGAAATCTCGTCATACCGAACGCCCAGCCGGTCAGCCATCTCGCGCGCATCGATCCAGCTGATGTCCGCCGTGTAGGGCGACGGCATCATCACGGTGCGAACACGGTCCTTGCCCAAAGCGTCCACCGCAATGGCCAGCACCAGCGCGGAATCGATACCGCCTGAGAGCCCCAGAATCGCGCCGGGAAAGCCGTTTTTGCCCAGATAGTCGCGCACGCCCAGCACCAGCGCGTCCCACAAGTCGGCGTCGGCTGTGCGTTCGGGCTCGATTAGTGCTTCCATTTTGATAGCGCCTTGCGCCCGTTCCACAATAACCGGGAACAGTTTCTCCACAAAACTGGGGGCTCTTCCGGCCAGCGAACCATCCCCATTGAGCGCAAACGAGTGACCCTCAAACACCACCTCGTCCTGCCCGCCCACCAGATGGGCATAAACCATGGGCAAACCGGTGGCCAGCACCCGCTCGCGCATGGTGTCTTCCCGTTCGTAGCCTTTACCCACGTGAAAAGGCGATGCGTTGATCACCGCCAGCAGGTCTGCGCCGGCTTCCCTGGCTAGCCGCGCCGGCTCTTCGTACCAGGCGTCTTCGCAGATCAGCAAGCCCACGGAAACCCGGTCGGTACCTTCTCCGGCCTGAAATACACAAACACCTTTTCCGGGTGTGAAATAGCGCCGCTCATCAAACACCTGGTAGTTGGGCAACTCGCGCTTGGCATAAGTCTCCAGCACTTCCCCCTCCGAGATCACGCTGGCGGCATTGAAACGCTGCTGCACGGCGACGCTTTTGGTGCGGCTGTCGCCGCCCACAGGGTGCCCGACGACCACGGTCATGCCTTTTAACCCTGCCAGCTCACGCACCACCGTTTTCACGGCATCATCGCAGGCAGTGATGAACGCTGGGCGCAAAAACAGGTCTTCCGCCGCGTAGCCGCAAATGGAGAGTTCTGGAGTCAGCAGCAGGCGTGCACCATCCGCATGAGCGGATCGGGCCGCATCGATAATTCTTTGAGCGTTGCCGGCAAGGTCACCTACAACAAAATTGAGCTGGGCAACACAGATTTTAAGAGTCATGAAAACACTGGATACCGTGATGGCTGGGAGTGAAGATGATTATGTCATTCGCGTACTGAATTCGCCGCTGGAGGTATCTGCAGAACAATGGAATGCCCTGCTGGCATTGCAGCCGGATGCCAACCCATTCATGCGCCACGAATACCTGGTCGCCATGCACGAGAGTGGCAGTGCCACGCCCAAAACCGGCTGGACGCCGCGATTCGTCACGTTGTGGAAGAAAGGCCCTGCCGACCTCGAACTGGTCGCCGCCTGCGCCCTGTACCTGAAAGACCACTCCTACGGCGAATACGTCTTTGACCACGCCTGGGCCAACGCCTACCACCAGCACGGTTTGGCTTATTACCCCAAGGCACTGATTGCACCGCCTTTCACGCCCGTGCCTGGTGCACGGCTGCTGGCGATCGACGCTGCGACCCGGCTGGCACTGGTGAAAGCACTTGTTCATTGGTGCGCAGAGGAAGATTTATCGTCCTTACACCTGTTGTTCGCCAGCGATGTGGATGTTGAAGCCTGCCAATCCGCCGGCCTGATGCTTCGCCATAACGTGCAGTTTCACTGGAAGAATATTGCCCCCACGCTTGTCGCTTCGCTTACTGCGCTGCCCCCCGAGGGGGCTGAACTTGCTTGGGGCGGCCCGGCGCTGCGTTCGGCCCCCACGCTCGGCGCTGCACCAGACCTGGAGCGCCCATTCTCCAGCTTTGATAGTTTCCTGATGTCGCTCAGCCAGGACAAGCGCAAAAAAATCCGGCAAGAGCGGCGCAAGGTGGCGGACGCAGGCGTCACGTTCCGTTGGTCGCTGGGCAAAAACATCACGTCCAAAGAATGGGAGTTCTTTTACAGCTGTTACGAACGCACCTACTACGAACACGGCAACGCGCCCTACCTGAGCCGCGACTTCTTCCACCGCATGGCCGCCACCATGCCGGAAAACTGGCTGCTGTTTGTCGGCGAGCGCGGCGGCCAGCCCATTGCTACAAGTTTAATAGCTATTCACGCATATCCGACGAGGCCTGAGAGCACTTTTGGCATCCAAAAAGTACCGGAAACCGCGCTGGATCAAGCCAATGATCACATCGCCTATGGTCGTTACTGGGGTGCCACCGAGCGCGTGGATTGTCTGCACTTTGAGGCTTGCTACTACCAGCCGCTGCAATGGTGCATCGAGCACGGCTTCCAGCGCTTTGAGGGCGGTGCTCAGGGCGAACACAAAATGGCCCGCGCCCTGCTGCCCGTGCGGACCACCAGCGCCCACTGGCTGGCCCATCCGGGCTTTGCCGATGCCGTGGAGCGTTTTCTGGAGCGCGAGGGGGCGGGTATCGACAACTACCTGGACGATCTGGCGCAACGCAATCCGTTCAAGGAAAACCCGTCCTGAACTGGCCATCCGCGAAATCTTTTTCAGTTCGCAAGCCACAAGTGTGAAAAGGTTCACGGCCGGTTTTGCAACTAAGTCATGGTTTCTGATTTTGGTGTGCTGGCTGGTCTTGGCGGGTCATCCAACCTCACCTACAGTCTGTGCATTGACCTATCCCGCACCATGACATCCGCCTTTCACAGCTTCTTCGGAGGCCTCGATTCCACCCCTGGCAAAGCCTTCATTGACCTGACCGCAGCCCCTCTGCGGCAATTGGCCAAAGGCGCTGCTGCGCTCGAACGGCATGCGCGAAAAATCCGGGCTGACCGGCCTTCTTCACGTCAGCAGCCGAGCTATGCGGTGACGCAGCCCCCGCCGTTGACGCCGCTGCTTACGCCACGGCATGAACAAAAAGTGCCGGCGGCTCCCACCCTTACGGAAGAGCAGACCTATCAGCAAAGGCTTCAGAACTCGATGGGCATCGTCGGGCGGGACTACCCGCGCATCCACACCACCATCGAGTCCCTGTGGGGGCAACCGGAATGCAGCACCTACATCCAGAACCTGATACTCAGCGGTGGCGATGGCATGGGTAACAGCCGCGTCGGCTTCAAACTGGGGACAGTGGCAGCTCTGATGCTGCTCGATGAGTTGCACGACACCCAGTTCGGCAAGAAGGCTGTGGAGCATATTCCCCGCAAGCCACGCCGATAGACCTGCCTGCAGGCAATAACAGAAGAGGCCTGATAAACCATGGTTTATCAGGCCTTTGCGCGCGCGCTGGGGGCGTATCGTTTGCCCAACCATGACAACACCTTCCAATACCCGTTCTGCAGCGCTGCAAACCCGGTCGGGAACATCCCGCATTGAACTCCAAGCCGAGTCATGGCCAGGGCAGATCCGCCGTGAGCCAATTTCGGTCTGGGCACTGCTCAAAGACGCCCTGAACACCCGGAACCATGCTGCCACCCAACCCGATGAGTCGTTCATCACAACCCGGCCTGCACCGCTGCTGGCAATGCCGGTGCAACAGGACGAAGTGCAAATGGACCGGCGCTCTGCCGCGCCGCAGGAACAGGAAGCCGAGCGCAAGAAACAAAGTGCCATGCGGACCATTGGCCAGGACCTGCCTCAAATTCACGCCATGATTGGCTCCCTGTGGGGACGCCAGGAATGCAGCGACTACATCCAGGACCTGGTCATGACCGGGGGAGACGGCGTGAACCCGCGCGCACCCCGCCTGAAGATTGATGCCCTCACCGCCCTGCTGGAACTGGACCGCTTGCACGACGTGCACCTGGGTCAGTTGCGCGACGCTGCCGGTATCGGACGGCGCCCCAACGGCAGTCACTGAGTGAGCACCCGGACATGCCGGGCCAGTAAACGGTTTACCGGGATGGGCGGCCTGCCTAGAATGGGACGCATAACCATCCATGCCGGAGACAAGCCCCATGAACACCCTCAGCGGCCTGGACGCCACGTTCCTGTACCTTGAGACGCCCGAGACACCCATGCACGTGGGCTCGCTGCACCTGTATGAATTGCCGGAGGGTTTCAAAGGCAGTTTTCACAAGGCCGTGCTGCAGCATCTGGCCAAACGCGTTCACCTCGCACCCATCTTTGCGCGCAAGCTGGCTTTCATGCCGCTCAACATGGGGCACCCGGGCTGGGTCGAGGCTGATGAAGTAGACCTCGCTTTTCATGTCCGCAAGGTACCCGGCCGCCAGTTGACTGTGCGGCAGGTCGAGGCAAGGGCTGCAGAGCTCCATGGACAGCTGATGGACCGATCGCACCCGCTGTGGGAGTTCCATGTTTTTGACAATGTGAAGGGGCCTGAAGGCAATCGCCTCGTGGCGTTCTACTCAAAAATCCACCATGCTGCACTCGATGGGAAAGGTGGCACCGCTCTGGCCAATGCCATCCTCGATTTGAGCGCCACGCCGCGTGAGGTGCCGCCACCGGACCCAACGAGAAAGATCCTCCACGAGAGTGACCTGACGATCAGCGAGAAGATTGGCTCGATGTTTTCCGGGTCGCTGGCGCAGTATGTGAAGCTGGTCAAATCTCTGCCTGCAGCCGTTTCTTCACTCGGCGGTGCGCTGGTTAAACAGTCGATCTCGGGCGATGTCAGCAAGGGATTGGGCAGCTTGCGCCCTAAGTCACCCATCACGCTGGCCCCCAAAACGATCTTCAACGCCGCCATCACACCCGAGCGAAGCCTGGCCACAGCCAGCCTGCCGTTTGCCGAGTGCCGGGCCATGGGCAAAGCCGTGGGCGGCAGCTTCAACGACATCGTGCTGTGGATTTGCTCAACCGCCTTGCGCACCTATCTGGCGCAACACGCCAGCATTCCCAAAAAGCCGCTGCTGGCCGCCATGCCGGTGAGCCTGCGCGAGGAAGGCAACACGGACATGAACACCCAGGCGAGCATGACCGTAGTGGATCTGGGTACCCATCTGGCTGACCCCATGAAACGCCTGAGCGCCATCATGAAGTCAACAGGCAAGGTGAAATCTGCACTGGCTGGCCTCAAAAGCGTGCTGCCTACCGATTACCCATCCTTTCTGGCGCCATGGGTAGTGGGCGGCGTAGCCAAGGCAGCATTCAAGACCTACAGCGCGACCAGTCTGCCCGAACACCTGCCGATGATGGCCAACCTCGCCATCAGCAATGTGCCTGGCCCGCAGGTGCCGCTGTATCTGGCGGGCGCGAAGATGCTGACGTATCACCCGCTATCCATCGTGACCCATGGGCTGGCGCTGAACATCACCATCCAGACGTATGCCGGCAGCGTGGACTTTGGCCTGGTTGCCGACAAAAAAGCCGTTCCCCATCTGCAGGATCTGGCCGATGCGATTCAGGCCGCGTTCAGGGAAGCGCAGCGTCTCTACGCACTGACGCACCCGGCTTCCAGCACGCCACCCGCTACAAAATCAGTGGTAACCCGGAGACCCCGCGTCGCCAAGGTGACGCAAACGAAGACTGCACGCTCTAAAACTGCGGCAAAACCAACAGCCACGCGGTTGAAAGCTGCTACTGTTGCCCGCAAGTCAACTCCGAGGAAGAAGATCGTACGTGCCTGAAATGACCCAACCCGTCGCCCCTCCCAGTCCATGGCTTTTGGCGATGGAGTTTCGTGCGCCGTGGGAATTTGGCGCAGTATTGCCGGCCTGGCCGCTATTGCAGCGCGCTCCGCAGGGCGACGGCCATTCCGTCATCGTGTTCCCTGGCCTGTCTGCCAGTGATGGCTCTACCGTGCCGCTGCGTCGCTTTCTGGACGCCCGCGGCTACGACGTTTCAGGCTGGCGGCAGGGTTTCAACTTTGGTCCCCGTGCGGGCGTGCTGGAAGCCGCCAAGCGGCAGGTTCAGGACACGTTTGAGCACTCCGGACGTAAAGTCAGCCTGATTGGCTGGAGTCTGGGTGGCGTCTATGCGCGTGAGCTGGCCAAGGAATTGCCCCATGCCGTTCGCGCAGTCATCACGCTGGGAACCCCGTTTTGCGGTTCTCCAAAAAGCACCAACGCATGGCGGATTTACGAGCTGACCAGCGGACGCAACGCCGAGCGTGAAGTGCATGGTTTCGACTTGCCCGGCGCGCCTCCGGTGCCCACAACATCCGTCTTTTCACGAACTGACGGTATCGTCGCCTGGCGCTCGAGCATCCAGAAACCCTGCCTGATCAACCCGCACACCGAAAACATCGAAATTGTGGCCAGCCACGTCGGCATGGGGCTCAACCCCAGTGCCTGGTGGGCAGTGGCCGACCGGCTGGCGCAAGCCGAAGGCAACTGGCAGCGGTTCGAGCGCAAAGGCGGCATGCACGGGCTGCTGTTTCCTGACCCACATCGCTGAAAAAAAGCGCCTGTCGGTGTCAACACCGCAGACGCTATATTTTTGATAGCTTCTCGCGCATATCTGGCGGAGGCTAAAGGCCAAAAATATTCTTGAAAAGTCTTATTTGGCAGCCTTGTTGTAGTTGGCAATACCGTCCATGATTTCCTGATGGGCGGACTGCGGGCCTTCCCAGCCCAGAATCTTGACCCACTTGCCCTGCTCCAGATCCTTGTAGTGCTCAAAGAAGTGGGCGATGGTTTTCAGTCGCATCGGGTTGAGATCCTCCGGTTTTTGCCACTGGCTGTAGATGGACAGAATCTTGTCGGTGGGAACCGCCAGTACCTTTCCGTCCTGCCCGG